>JAIXPN010000087.1 GCA_027486235.1 Burkholderiaceae bacterium | reverse complement strand
TGCCTATCCTGGTGTGATCCGACAGTCAATATCGCTTGGCCCATTCCGCTGGGTAAACAGGCGCTGCTCAATGCCAAAGACGCTGCAGGGCTATCCTGGGATCAGGCGCCGAAGTTCTAAGCTCCCCAGGGCGGTGAATGCGCTGCTGAGTTGGGTAACAAACAATACGATAATGTGGGTATGACCAGTCAGCATCAAACCCCAGCTTTGGAACGAATGCAAACATCGCAGGCAGCGCAGGTAGCCCAAGCACCAAAGATACTATTGGTGAAGCTTTCTTCATTGGGCGATGTTCTGCATAACTTACCCATCGTCTGGGATCTACGTAAGCGTTTACCTCATGCCCAGATTGATTGGATTGTGGAAGAGGCCTATGTACATTTACTCGAGCCGCTTAAAACTACGACTACCTTTAAAGGTATTGATCGGATTATTCCGGTGGCCTTTCGGCGCTGGAGAAAAAATCTATTTTCCTTTAAAACCTGGCGTGAGTTTTTTGCCATGCGCAAAGTGTTACAAGCCACTACCTACGACGTCGTTTTAGAGACGCAAGGCCTACTCAAGTCTGCTTTAGTGTGCGCACTGGCAAAAAAAACAAACCATGCCATTGTGGCTGGCCTAGGCAATGCGACTGAGCATTCGGGGTATGAGCCCATGGCCCGAATGTTTTATACCCAATCGGTGCATGTGCCCGTGAAATGCCATGCGATTGATCGCTCACGCTGGGTGATGTGCTCGGCCTTTGATTGGCCACTGCTTAATCGCAATGAGGAGCCTCCACGCTTTTATCCGCAAGCATTTATAGAAAAACTACCTCTACTTCTTTTTGAGGGACTTAAGAAAACTGCAAAGGGTGATCCAGCGCCCTATGTGCTGTGCTTTCATTCTACGGCGAGGGCAGCCAAGCGTTGGCCTAATGAATATTGGGTAGAACTTGGCAAAGTACTATCGAGTCAAGGCTATCAAGTAATTCTGCCGTGGGGCAACGAGTCGGAGATGAAGGTCAGCGCCTTGATTGCGAGTCAGATTCCGGGAGCGATTGTGCCCAGAGCCTTTTCAATTGAGCAAGCTTATTCTTTGGTGGCGCATGCTGCTCTGACTATTGGTGTCGATACAGGATTAACCCATTTATCAGCGGTATTAGGTAAACCTACGGTAGAAATTTATTGCGATTCTCCGCGATGGAAGACTGAAGGCTATTGGAGCTGGGTAATTGCCAATCTGGGTGATATGAAAAAACCGCCTTCGGTAAATGAATTGCTTGAGGCAGCTAAGATAGTGCTGGCAGCTTAACTACGCATGCTGCGCAATTTCCTTAGTAGAAAAACTTGCCTTGATTGAGGGTCTAATAAGTTAGCATTCACTAACAAGATCTGTCTTAAGTTAGCTTTAGTGCCTAAATTAAGCCTCGGGCATATAAAATAAGGACTTCTTTATAAAAAGCATAAACGCTTTACCCCCCCTTTTTTTTAAATGACAACTGTCCTTCCCGTAATCTTGTGTGGTGGCTCCGGCACTCGGCTCTGGCCCTTATCGCGTGCGGGATTTCCAAAGCAGTTTTTGGCGCTGTCGGGTAAAGGCCAAAATACAAGTCTGTTTCAGGAGGCAGTAGGGCGCCTAAACCAAGTTGACTCGAAATCGATCGTCCTTGGCAGCACCTTGATAGTCACAAATGAAGACCATAGATTTTTGGTGCTCGATCAGTTGCGCGAGATGAGCGGCATTAAAGCAGCTCTCTTGCTCGAGCCGGTGGGGCGTAATACGGCGCCCGCACTCACGTTAGCAGCGCTTTATGCATCAGAAATCAATGTAGATCAAAGTCATGATCCTATCTTGGTCGTTACCCCCGCAGATCAAACCATTCAAAGTGCGGCTGCATTCATAAAAGCCTTACACAACTGCATCTCGGTTGTGGCGGGCGATACTAGTAATAAAACGATTGTTATCTTGGGCATCACGCCCACTGCACCCGAAACGGGCTATGGTTACATTAAGCGGTCTGCCAGTAAAGGCAGTTTTGCTGAATATTTCGTAGAGCAGTTTGCAGAAAAGCCAAATTTAGAAACGGCAAAAGCCTATTTAGGAGACGGCAACTACTTTTGGAATAGCGGTATGTTTGTGCTGCGCGCGAGTACTTGGCTAGCTGTATTAAAGGAATTTTGCCCTGACATTTTGGACGCAACTCAAAAGGCTTGGAATCAAAAGACGGAAGATCAAGCAGACGGCACGCCCTTTGTAAGGCCTAATAAAGAGCTATTTGGCGGCATACCAAGTGAATCAATTGATTACGCTGTGATTGAAAAATGCCCTGGCAGTCAATACCAAGTTAAGATGGTGGAGCTCGATGCAGGCTGGAATGATTTGGGCGCCTGGGATGCGGTTTGGCAGGTAGGCAATAAAGATGCCCAGGGTAATGTAACAAGTGGCGATGTATTGCTTAGTAATTCAACCAACTCATTAGTCCATGCCAGTAGTCGTTTAGTCAGCACGGTTGGCCTAGATAATGTAATTGTAATTGAAACGGCGGATGCGGTATTGGTGGCGGATCGCAGTAAGAGCCAAGATGTCAAACACATCGTAAATCAATTAGAAGCTCAGCAGCGTGAAGAAAAGAATCTACACCGCAAAGTAGCTCGCCCTTGGGGCTGGTATGACAGTGTGGACGAAGGAGAGCGCTTTAAGGTAAAGCGCATTCAGGTAAAACCAGGTGCCAGCTTATCGCTGCAAATGCACAACCACCGTGCTGAGCATTGGATTGTAGTTAAAGGTACGGCAGAAATTACCAATGGCGATAAGGTCATAACACTCACTGAAAACCAAAGTACCTATATTCCGCAAGGACAAACCCATCGCTTAGCCAACCCTGGCAAGGCACCTTTAGAGATCATTGAGGTGCAGTCAGGTAGCTATTTGGGCGAAGACGATATTGTGCGTTTTGAAGATAGCTATGGAAGGATGAACTAGAAACAACGATTTTGGTCGAAATCAGAGATTCAGATTTAGGGTCCATGCAGACAATAAATGCGATCTTACGCCCCTATTAAGGTGATACTATTGTGATCATTTATTCCAATTAATCGAAATATATTAGATTTCCTATGCAATTAAAAGACTCAGATAAAGCACAATTACTTACGCAGTCTGATGAAAACGAGATATCCCTTTCTGATATCGTTGAGTTTATTCAAGATAGCTGGAAGCAGCTGCTAGCTGCTGGTATTGTTGGCGCTGCCTTGGGTTTTGGGGGCTGGTCTTTTTTTGGAACTTATAAGGCAGAGTTGATCCTACTCAACAACACCAACACCAACACCAACACCAACACCAACACCAACACCAACACCAACACCAACACC
>JAIXPN010000078.1 GCA_027486235.1 Burkholderiaceae bacterium | reverse complement strand
GCACGCTCCATGTTCTCAAACTGACCACCCCAAACCAGGGTATAGCCCTCAGGCAACTTCACTTCTTGAGCAATTTTATTTTGTGCTTCATCCACAAATCCACCCAGATCACGGCCCTGGACGTTTACACCAATTACCAAGCGACGCTTACCAGACTCGCGCGAGATTTGCGGTGGACCATCCAGCAGTTCAATTTTGGCCAGATCCTTCATCAGCACTTGTGCACCGTTGGGTGATAACAGGACGATGTTCTCAATAGCGTCGATCTTATCGCGGTAAGGGGCTGGATAGCGTAATACCATCGGAAAGCGTCGTTCCCCCTCATACACTGTTGAGGCTTGTTTGCCACCAATCGCAGTCTCAATCACATCGTTGACATCCGAAACGTTAATGCCATAGCGCGCAATGGCAGCTCGATCAATATTGATATTGAGGTAATTCTGACCAGAGGCCTGCTCAATCCGCAGGTCAGTACTGCCCTTCATTCTGGACAAGATCTGACTAATCTGCGTCCCAATTTTGATTAAGGTTTGGATGTCATCACCAAATATCTTGATGGCAACTTGCGAACGGACACCAGAAACCATTTCATCGACACGTGCAGCAATCGGTTGCGAGATTACCAGTTCAACGCCTGGCAAGGTCTTTAATTTCTCGCGGATTTGATTGGCAATCTCCTCTTGACTTAAGTCGCGATCCCCCAAGGGCTTCAAGGTCACGATCGGATCTGACTCAAAGGGCTGGCCCGGGTCAGCGGGTGACTCACCACGGCCTAAGCGCGATACAGCCATTTCCACGCCAGGAATGGTCATGATTCGTTTAAGGGCCTCAAACTCTAGTTTGATCGATTCATCTAATGCGATATTGGCCGAGCGCACGATCACCGGCGTAATCGAGCCCTCTTGCATTACAGGAATAAAGGATTTTCCAAGGAATATAAACAAGACAAAACTAGCTCCTAATCCCAAGAGTGCCCGCTTCACAACCAGTCGAGGATTCTTCAAGCTCCAATCGAGCATGAAGTCGTAGGGCTTACGTAACCTGGCAACCAGCTTCGTATCGTCTTCACTGCCCCCTTTTAAGATGTAAGAACACAGCACGGGGGATAACACAAAGGACAAAATTAATGAGATCGTGAGTGCTATGGCAATCGTGATTGCCATGGGCGCAAACATTTTCCCTTCCATGCCCTCAAGCGCGAGCAATGGCATAAATACCAAGATGATGATGCCCACGCCAAAGAGAACCGGTTTACCCACTTCAGTAGCTGCTTCAAGGATGATACGGTTACGGGACTCGCCCATCTTCAGACGTGCGCCTAATTTGGCGAAGGTGTTTTCTACTACAACTACAGAACCATCGACCATGATGCCAATTGCGATCGCAAGACCGCCCAAAGACATCAAGTTTGCGGAGATGCCGTAGCGGTTCATGATGAAGAAAGTGAGTAATGGGGTCAAAATCAGGGTTGCCACCACAATGATGGATGAACGCACATCACCTAAAAATAGGAAGAGCAGCACAATCACCAAGATGATGCCTTCGACCAATACCTTGGCCACATTAAACATGGCAGCATTCACAAGATCGGTGCGATCGTAGAACGGAACGATTTGCAATCCCTCAGGCAATAACTTGCGCTCGTTAATATCAGCCACCTTGGCTTTGATGCGATTAACCACTTCGCGGGCATTCGCCCCGCGGTTCATCTGAATAATCCCCGCCACACCCTCAGTGACACCGTTTTTAATGATCGCACCCTGCCGAATCTCATTACCAATCATGACCTCAGCCACATTGCGCACATAGACCGGGGTACCCTTAACTTCCTTGAGAATGATCTTGCCAATATCTTCCGGTTTTGCCACCAAGCCAACACCACGAATCAAGTAGCGCTCGGAGTAAGTCGGTAATTGACCGCCACCTGAGTTCGCATTGTTGCGGGCTAATGCCAGATAGACATCTTGCAATGTAATGCCGTAGTGCCGCAAACGCTCCGGATTAACAAGCACTTGATACTCTTTGGCGAACCCGCCCATGGTATTAATCTCTGCCACACCGGGAATTGAGCGCAACATCGGACGCACTACCCAATCCTGAATCGTGCGCCGCTCTTGCAGCTCATCTTCGGTGAGAAGGCGATCCCGATCGGATGGGTGCTCTAGGGTGTATTGATAAACCTCACCCAATCCAGTTGTCGGTGGTGCCATCACTGGCGTAATATCATCTGGCATTCGCGAAGCCACCTCAATGAGCCGCTCCATTACCAATTGACGCGCGAAGTAGATATTGGTCTTATCCGTAAATACAAGTGTGACTACTGAAATACCATTGCGGTTGAGTGAGCGCATTTCAACCAAACCGGGCAAGCCGGTCATTCCCAGCTCAATTGGAATAGTGACAAAACGTTCGACTTCTTCTGGTGATTTACCAGGTGCCTCGGTAGCAATTTGCACCTGAATATTAGTGACGTCTGGGAAGGCATCAACCGATAAGCGTTTGGTGGCAAAGAGGCCTACAAAGAAAAGTGCGGCACAGATCACCAACACCAAAAGGCGTTGCTGAAGGGCAAAACGGACAATGCGCTCAATCATATCGATGTCTCATGGCGATCTTGATGCGTCGTCTTTAACCGCCACCGCTTAGCTGACGCTTACGTTCCGCATTTAAATGAAATGCGCCCTCAATCGCAATCTCTTCGCCGTCTTTGAGGCCAGATAGGATGGGACGCATTCCCTTACCCTCTGGGCCAGCCTTGACCGCAACCATGCGATAGCGATCATCATCGCTACGAACAAATACATAGTCTTGATTGTCTTCTCGAATCACAGCAGAGCTTGGAACAACAAGCCGCTCAACTGGCTCACTATCAATCAGCATGGTGGCTAACATCCCCGGCCGAATTTGCCCGCTCTGATTCGGTATATCCATGCGCACTACGACCGTTCTAGTTTGTGGGTTCACAATTGCATCAACGTGGGAGATCACTCCAACAATGGGGCGATTGCGCAGAGCAGGAATAATAACTGTCGATTTTTGCCCTTTTTGTAAAAGCGATGAGTTACCCTCTGGCACTTCGGCCACAGCCCACAAGGTATCAAGGTCCGCAATCGTAAATAAGGCTTCTGCAGGCTGAACCACCTGCCCCTTATTAATCTTGCGCTCCACAATCTGTCCAGGAATGGTCGCAACAACATTATTGATGGATTCAATCAAGCCCGATTTTGCAAGGCGATCAATACTTTTTTGATCCATTCCCTGAACTCGGAGCTGATCGTTTGCGGCTCGCAACTCAGCCTTCGCACTGCTGGACTCAGCCTCGCGACGTTGTAACTCAGCCAATGCAATCACATCCTCTTTATAGAGAATGCGTGCTCGGTTTGCGGCTTGTTCAGCCAACTGACTTGCACTACGAGCTTT
>JAIXPN010000100.1 GCA_027486235.1 Burkholderiaceae bacterium | reverse complement strand
TCTCTAGATAGAGATCACCGGCTTTACCAGCACCAAATCCGGGACTGCCTTGACCGGCAAGACGTAAATGCTGGCCACTACGGATTCCTAGGGGGATCTTTACCTCTAACGTTCGTTCCTGCATCCGGATGCGACCATCTTGATCCATTGAGGGCATTTTTAAGCCAATGCTACGTTCTGCTCCCAAATAAGAGTCACGCAAATCAATTTCGATCTTGGCGTGATGATCTTCCCCCGGAATATTGAACTGAGCATTGCCTCGTTCGCTTCGCGTCTCAGCCCGCGCGCCTCGTCGTCCAAAGATGGATTCAAAGAACTCGCTGTGGTCTTGGCTCGCCCCATCGCCACGGAACTCATAACCGGAGTCCCAATTGGGTGGTGGGCTAAAGCCTTGTCCTTGAGACCAGTTAGCACCCATTTGGTCATAAGCTGCTTTCTTTTCAGCATCTTTGAGGACTGCATAAGCCTCGCCGATTTCTTTAAAGCGTTTCTCAGCATCGGCTTCTTTGCTGACATCGGGGTGGTATTTGCGGGCGAGTTTGCGATAGGCTTGTTTGATTTCATCAGGGCTAGCGCTCCGCTCAACCCCTAATATCTTGTAATAGTCTTGGTATTCCATAGAGCCTACATATTGAAGGAAATCCGGATCTGATTATTCTAAACCGCAAACTGAGCTTCAGTAGAATAGATGGATGAGTTATGTAGATGCAATCGATCCCGATGAAGATTTAGGCCCCAGTAAGTCTGAACTAAAGCGTCAGATGAGTGAGCGCCAAAAGTTGGCAGAGACCTTGGCTAAGTTCAGCCCCGAATCACTGAAAACTGTTCCATTGGAAGATAGCTTGCGTGCTGCTCTACTTGAGACCGCGAAGATCAAATCCTTTGAAGGTATTCGACGCCATAAGCAATATCTGGGAAAACTGATGCGCTCCCTGACGGATGATGAGATCGCAGCGATTCGCAAACAGATTGATGTGATTGAAGGGCCGGGAAGAGTAGAGACGGCTTATTTACATCGCTTAGAGCGATTGCGAGAGCGTTTGCTAAGTCATGAAGAGGCACTGACCGAGCTGATTAGTCAACATCCAAATATTGATGTGCAGAACCTCAGGACCCTCATTCGCAATGCCCGTAAAGAGAAGGAGCTAAATAAGCCACCAAAGGCCTATCGAGAGATCTTCCAAGTGTTACGCGAACTACTTTCACCTCGATCATGAATACAAAGCAATCACGCGGTGAACTCTATGTTGTAGTTCAGGCAATCTTATTGATTGCCATGTTCTTTGGGCCCCGTGATCTTTTTGGATCGCCAGTAGAGATTCATCAGCCATTGTGGTTCTTGGGACAGCTACTGTTTTACCTTGGTGTCGCAATTGCCATATGGGCTGCAATTCTGCTTGGCCCTAACTTAACCCCTCTGCCTAAGCCAAAAGCCAATGGTGAATTGATTCAAACGGGCCTCTATCGACTTGTTCGCCACCCCATTTACTTTGGTGTGATTCTGGTTTGCTTTGGCTGGGCAGCAATCGAGCAAACCATTTATAGCCTTGTGCTCGCATTCATTTTGTTGATCTTCTTTGATCTCAAATCCAGGCGGGAAGAGAGCTGGTTAATCGAAAAATTTCCAGAGTATCGAGCATATCAACAAAAGACCAAGAAGCTCATTCCATATTTGTATTAATCGTTTTTAACGGATTGCTTGATATCCGGGCGTTTTATTGGAGTGATTCTGTACGCTTTTGATAAATGCACGGATTGTTTTGTTTTCTCTTAACTGTGGTTTCATGGCCAGATAAAAAGTTTCTGTTTCGATGGGAATGAAGTGAAGGCCGTATTCTTTAGCAATGTATTGCAGACCCATTCCAGCATCGGCTTGCCCAGCCAAGATACTTGTCGCAATTGCATTATGGGTAAATTCTTCATGGGCATAGCCCTTGATCTGCTTAGTCTTCAAGCCCTCGCGCTCTAATAATCGATCCAACAATAAGCGTGTACCAGCACCTTTCTGACGATTGATAAATCGTACTTCTGGCCTGGCTAAATCTCGGACAGACTTAATCTTCAGAGGATTACGCTTGGCCAGTATCAGACCTTGAACCCGTTGCATGAGGGGAACAACAGTCAGGTTACGTCGTTGTAGGTGATCTTGAATCCCCTTAATTTCTTGAGGATCGGATACATGAAATCCCGCAATGCTGGCTTTTTCCTCCAATAAGCGATCGAGGGCATGCCCGGAGCCCATCGTCTCAAATTCAATTTCATCAAATTTGGGACTAATGAGCTCAATTAATGGATCGTTGCTACTGCAAAAAATAAACTGATCGAACTTCTTCTTAATGTGATTGGCTAGCTTCATGCCGATATCGTCGGCTAGGCGTTGTGTCTCACCGGCGAGTTGTAAATCAAGACGCTCCAATGAGCTGATGAGCAATCTTCCTGCCGGAGTGATTCGTGAGCCATGACCTTTGATGCGATCTAAGAACTTGCAACCCAGTTCTTGCTCCGCTTCTTTCAATTCATTCCACACGGTGCGATATGAGACATTCAGATCTTTTGCTGCCGCAGCCAATGTCTTTCCCTGCTCGACACTTTTTAGAAGATTGCCAATATGGGTAAGGTCTAGACTGCGCTGATGGTAGTTGGGAGTCTTGAGTAGAAGGGTGGGTTGGATGAGTAGTTTCATATGAAAATTTTTGCATATTGATTAAATCAAAGCCACTCTGCATGATACGTTTTTTTCAACCTTAACTAAATGACTTATGAAAAACCTGAGTAAATTACTTCTTGCTGGTCTCTTTTCTGTTGCTCTGATTGGTCAGGCATCTGCACAAAAGAGTATTGTGCTTTCATCAACAACTTCAACTGAACAATCTGGACTGTTTGGCCACATCCTTCCTCCCTTTGAAAAGAAAACCGGAATACAGGTCAAAGTCGTTGCGGTGGGAACAGGTCAAGCATTGGATATTGGTCGTCGTGGTGACGCCGATGTTGTCTTTGTACACGACAAAGTTGCTGAAGAAAAGTTTGTGGCTGATGGTTTTGCCGATAAACGGATTGAAGTGATGTACAACGATTTTGTTCTGATTGGACCCAAGGGTGACCCAGCTAAAGTGGGTGGTGGCAAAGATATCCAAGTGGCACTGAAAAAGATTGCTGATAGCAAAGCAACCTTTGTATCACGCGGTGATAAGAGTGGTACACACGCAGCAGAGCTACGGTACTGGAAGGGAGCGGATGTTGCTGTCTCAGCGAACTTACCTTGGTATAAAGAAACGGGTTCCGGTATGGGCCCCGCACTCAATACTGCATCCGGTATGAATGCCTATATTTTGTCGGATCGCGCCACCTGGCTAACCTTTAAAAACCGTGGCGATCTCACTATTTTGGTACAGGGCGATCCTAAACTCTTCAATCAATACGGTGTGATGCTTGTTAGCTCCGCTAAGCACCCACAGGTGAAGAAAGCAGAAGGCCAGGCGTTTATTGATTGGCTAATCTCGAAAGAGGGTCAGGATACAATCGCGTCCTATAAAGTGGCTGGTGAGCAGTCTTTCTTCCCTAATGCGAAGAAATAATGCGCTTATCTAGTCTTGGGCAGTGCATTGGCTTTGCATTTTTATTGATGAGTGGATCACTGGTGCATGCTCAACAGAATCTAAAGGTAGAGGCAACCTATGGTACGGGGGCCAATGCCTTTAGTCTGGCGACCGGCAGCCCAGGCGAGCTCGGCTTATTGCAAAGTTTGGGTGAGGAATTTGGCAAGAGAGAGAATGCCAAAATGATCTGGATTAAGGCGGGTAGTGGCGCCTCCTTGAATCTTCTCAAAAATAAACAAGTCGATATGATCATGGTTCATGCGCCTGCGGCCGTAGCTAATTCAGTCGCAGAGGGTTGGGCTACCAAGAGAACCCTTATTGGATCCAATGAGTTTTACATCGTTGGTCCAAAATCGGATCCCGCTCAAATTCGCTCAGCTACAAGCGGTGCAGATGCGTATGCCCGCATTGCTAAAGCAAAGGCAAATTTTGTATCCCGTGGTGATAACTCAGGCACTCATGTGAAAGAAATGGATATTTGGAAAAAGGCGGGGATTACCCCAGAAGGCGCCTGGTATATTGTCACCAAAGATTTCATGACCGCTTCACTCAAACGGGCCAATGCTGAAAATGCATATTTCATGAGCGATAGCAGCACTTGGGTCGCCGAGAAATCAATTGCCCCCAATTTACAAGTTTTGTATCGGGGCGATAAGTTTCTCGTTAATACATATGACGCCTTAGTAGCACCATCTGGGGCCACCCCAGGGCAGGCTACTGCCGCAAAGTTCATTGACTTTGTTGCCTCGGAAACAGGTCAAAAAATAATTCGTGATTATGGCAAGCAGAAATACTCAGAGCCGCTGTATAACGATGCAGTGTATGCTAAGCAGTATGTTTACTAACACATGGAGGCTGGTATGAAGTTAAGTGTTTCCTTAAGCGCACGCAATCAAATCCCTGGAACCTTAAAAGATATCAAAAAGGGGCAAACCACTTCGCATCTTAAGATCGATATTGGTGGTCATATTGTTACGGCATCGATTACTAATGAGGCGGTTGATGATCTTCAGCTAAAAATTGGAGATTCCGTTTGGGCGATTATTAAAGCATCGGATGTAATGGTTGCTAAATAGTGCTTAAGCGATATTTATTAGCCTTCAGCACCTGTTTTTTTGCCATTCCGGCATTGGCACAAAATTGCCCAGCTGATCAATCGATTTCGTTTAAGGACAAAGAAGTACTGGCTTTGCGTCTCTTTGCAATTCGACCTGTATTGTTTGATCTCGCAAAACTCAATCAATTCCCACAAACCAAAATTACCACTGAGCGTCGTAACGAGGTTTCGGGGGCTACCAATGCAGTTGATTCCCAGGGAACGATTTGGAGCGGAGTGCTCTTAAGAGACTTCTTGCTAAAAAATGGTTTGGAGACGGTTCCCAGTCGTGCCTTGCGCAACACGCGGATTGAGGTGGTAGCAAATGATGGCTATCGGGCAACATTTAGTTGGGGTGAGGTATTCAATAGCCCAGCGGGCTCGCAGATCCTAATCATTACCAGGCAGGATGGTAAAGATCTTGATATACAAGAGGGACCAGTATCCTTTAGGGCATTAGGCGATATTCGTACTGGAGCTCGTCATGTACGTAATGTCTGTGCGATATCTATATCGCATTAAGCATTGGGTTAGTTAATACGTCCCTGGATACAAAATATCTTTGGTCACATCATGAATGTCACGGTGGCCGGTAAACGCCATCGTGAGATCAAGCTCTTTATGAATAATCTCGAGGCATTTGGTGACACCGGGTCCGCCCATGGCACCCAGCCCATAGAGGAATGAGCGACCAATCATCGTTCCTTTGGCGCCCAGAGCCCAGGCTTTGAGTACGTCCTGGCCAGAACGAATGCCGCCATCCATCCAGACCTCAATCTCTTTACCAACCGCATCAACAATGCCTGGTAGTGCTTGAATACTCGAAACCGCACCATCGAGTTGCCGGCCGCCGTGATTGGAAACAATCAAGGCATCGGCGCCTGATTGAGCTGCGGCACGGGCGTCATCCGCATCTAAGATCCCTTTAATGATGAGCTTACCGCCCCATTGTTTTTTGATCCACTCGACATCACCCCAATTCAGGCCAGGGTCAAATTGCTCGGCGGTCCATGAGGACAGGGATGACATATTGCCAACGCCAGTGGCGTGACCAACAATATTACGGAAGGTGCGTCGCGGAGTTTGTAGCATTCCCAGACACCACCGTGGCTTAGTCATCATATTCAGAATATTCGGAATGGTTAGCTTGGGTGGCGCACTCAAGCCGTTCTTAATGTCTTTATGGCGTTGTCCTAGGATCTGTAAATCTAGGGTGAGAACGAGAGCCGAGCATTTGGCGACTTTGGCTCTCTCGATTAAGCGCTCAATAAAGGCACGATCTTTCATGACATAGAGCTGAAACCAAAAGGGCTTGGTGGTTCGCTCGGCAACATCCTCAATCGAGCAAATACTCATGGTTGATAAACAGAAGGGCACACCAAACTTCTCGGCTGCTTGGGCTGCTAGGATTTCACCATCGGGATATTGCATGCCAGTGAGGCCAGTTGGCGCTAAGGCAACGGGCATCGCAACATCTTGACCAATCATCTTAGTTTTGGTGGTGCGGTTTTGCATATTGACCGCCACGCGTTGCCGTAATTTAATCTTCTGAAAATCCGATTCGTTGGCACGGTAGGTCGATTCTGTCCACGAGCCTGAGTCGGCATAGTCATAAAACATCTTAGGGGTACGTTTTTGATGTAAAACGCGAAGGTCTTCAATATTGGTAATGATTGGCATGGCGATAGAATTTCAGGGTGATTGGCTAATTTATAGGGTAGTTTGTATTCTTTGTCTATTATGGATTATTGCTAACTTTGGCTCCGCTTTATGAAGAAACCTAGCGTATTGGCTTTTGATGTCTTTGGTACTGTGGTTGACTGGCATGGCTCGATCGCTGCTGAAGTGGCCGCACTTATCCCTACGATTGATGCAATCGCTTTTGCCAGTGCTTGGCGCAGTGGTTATAAACCCGCCATGGCAAAAGTCCGCTCTGGCGAGCTGGGCTGGACCCGGATTGATGATTTACACCGCATGATTTTGGATGATGTGCTTTTGGAGTTTGGGGTAAAGACACTTTCGGAGCAGCAGAAAAAGGAATTGAACTTAGCATGGCATCGTCTGAGGCCATGGCCCGATACCGTTCGCGGCCTCACACTCTTAAAGCAGGATTACACCATCACCACTCTCTCAAACGGTAATTTAGGACTCTTGGCTAATATGGCGAAGAACGCCGGTTTACCCTGGGATCTTATTTTGTCTGCAGAGGTCTTTCGTCATTACAAACCCGATCCTGAGACCTATTTAGGCGTTTGCCAAATCTTTGATCGACAGCCCATCGAAGTCATGTTAGTGGCATCCCATAAAGATGATTTGCAGGCAGCGCATGCCTGTGGACTGCAAACAGCGTTTATCGAGCGGCCATTGGAGTTTGGGCCAAGGCAGCCCAGAAAGGATCTCCACAAGGAGTCTTGGACGACGTATCACGCTCGTGATTTTCTAGATCTGGCTAGTCAGCTAAAAACTCAATAAGAGCCTAGAATTTGATATAGGTCATAGTGATTTTCTGAGTACTTGGTACCGTGAAGATCAGATCTAGTTTCTCAAGGAGAAAATAATGGCAAATCAAATGATGGTGGAAATAGAGAACCTAAAGTGCGGGGGTTGTGAGAACACGATTCTGAAGGGTCTGCAATCAATCGCTGGGGTGGGGGCAGTCCGTGTCGATCACGATCAAAAGGCGGTGGTGTTTGAGGCAGATGCAAGTTTGCGCCCCCAAGTGGTGGCCAAATTACTGGGCATGGGTTATCCCGAGAAAGGGTCGGTTGCTGGTCTTGATAAGGGTATTGCTACCGCTAAATCTTTTGTCAGTTGTGCGATCGGACGTATTAGCTAAACACTCGACAAATGCGCTAAGATGCCAAGGTGTTTCATGTTGACATCATTGGCTACTTAGCGGCCTGCCTTACGACTTTCTCCTTTCTAATTCAGGCGATTAAGTCCTGGAAAACGAAGGATTTATCGGGTATTTCTGTGGGTATGTATTCCATGTTTGCCACGGGGGTGGCTTTATGGCTCATTTATGGCCTAGTGATTGATAGCATGCCCCTCATTCTGACCAATGCCTTAACCCTGGTGTTCGCTTTAAGTGTCCTCGTTATGAAGTTAAGACAAATCCAGAAATAAAATAGCGATAACCTGGTTTTTTAACAGCCTCATTATGAAAATTTTGAAGATGATCACCTTGTTAATTGTTGTAATCGTTACGATCGTCGTAGGTGTCGCTTACTACAGTTCAGGAAAGATCGATGCCTATGTCAAGACTGCGATTGAGAAGTATGCGTCGGAGTCCTTGGGTACCAAGGTTACTGTTGGTGAGGTCAATATTAGTTTGCGCCAAACGACTGCAATGATCTCCAACTTAGAAATTGCTAACCCGCCTGGCTTTGAGGACCCAATTGCATTTAAGGCAGCAACCGTTCAAATTACCTTGAACTCGAAAGAATCCAGCTTGGATTCAGTAGTGATTGACCGCATTTTGCTCAATAGTCCCAGTGTGTTCTATATCAAGACTAAGCAAGCGGATAATCTATCAGTGCTCGCAGACAATGCCGCTAAGTTTGCAAATGATAATCAGAAGAATGATCAAAAGGGTGGGCAGAAAGAAGCGAGTAGCAAAGATAGTAAGCAGCCCCGAATCCTGATTAAGAAATTTGATATTGAGAGCGCTAACTTAACGTATCGCGATCTTCGTATTCTCGGTACAACGGTGAACTTAAAACTCAACGATATTCATATTGTTGATATTGACACAGGTAAGGATGGCTCTGGCACCCAAGAAGCGGTTGGCAAGATTGTGAATGCCATCATCCCCGCTGTGAAAGAGGCGGCATTAAAGAGCGTCGCTGCTTATCTGAATGTGGCAACCGATACGTTGCGCAATGTTACTGATAGTGCACAGCAACTTGGTAAGGATGCAGTGAGCAATATCAAGAAGTTTTTTCAGAAACAATAAGGGATTGATCGATGAACACGAATGCGACATATAACGGTCGCCTGACTTTACTCTCGCATGGAGGCGGCTGTGGCTGCAAAATTGCCCCCGGTATTCTTAGCGACATTTTGAAGTCCTCGCCATTTAAAACGATGGCAAGTGCTTTGTTGGCCGGCTCTGAGAACAATGAGGATGCAGCGGTTTATCAAATCAATGAGAAGCAGGCGATCGTAGCAACCACCGATTTCTTCATGCCGATTGTGGATGACCCCTTTGACTTTGGTCGGATTGCAGCTACGAATGCGATCTCCGATATTTATGCAATGGGTGCGCAGCCTCTATTTGCCCTAGCACTCTTGGGCATGCCGATTCAGGTATTGCCCTTGGAGACTATTCAGAAAATTACCTCTGGTGGAGAGTCCGTCTGCCAGTCCGCAGGTATTCCGATTGCGGGTGGCCATTCGATTGATAGTGTTGAGCCAATTTATGGGCTCGTGGTCATTGGGATTGTTGATCCGGCTCACTTAAAACGAAATAGCGGCGCCAAAGAGGGTGATTCGATTATCTTGAGCAAACCCCTAGGCGTCGGGATCTTAAGTGCCGGCCTCAAGAAAGAACAACTCTCGCCCGCGGGCTATCAACAGATGATCGCTCTGACAACGCAGCTCAATACGCCAGGAGTGGAATTAGCAAAGATGAACGATGTGCACGCCTTAACCGATGTCACCGGTTTTGGCTTGGCTGGCCACCTATTAGAAATGGCTCGTGGAGCATCTCTGAAAGCAGAGTTGCAGTGGGATCGTATCCCTCTCATTCCAGAGGCTATAGAGCTTGTAAAGGCTGGTATTTATACAGGCGCATCTACCCGCAATTGGGAAGCATATGGCCAGGAGGTCACATTAGCCGGTCATGCACAAGCATGGCAGCAAAATCTACTCACTGATCCCCAGACCAGTGGCGGCTTATTGATTTCTTGCGACCCTAAGGTGGAGCAAGAGGTCATCCAAATTCTTCGAAAATCTGGTTTTGATTCTGCCCAAACGATTGGTCGCTTTACTGCTGGGCAAGGCCTGAGCCTAATATAGACCGAGAACTCACAAACAAACTACAATGAAGATATATTCTTTCAAAGGACACTCAAATGAGTAATCAAAACCTGGCAAATTGCTTTCAATCGTTTATTAAAAATATGATGCAGTCTCCCATGAAGCGTGGTGAGTGGTTTTTGCAGTTGATGATTGATAAGCGTGACGAGCGCCTTAGTAAAAAAGTGTACTAAGCCCTTTTAGTCTTGATGCAATGATTCCATCAAGATTGGTATTAGGCATACACCTCGGTGTGTGCCTTTTTCTTTTCTGGCCTACGGCTCATGCATTAGAGATGTCGGATGTGGTTGGCGAAGGGCAGATTCGTTACCTAAAAAATCGCCCCGATCCCGACGCATATCGTTATGAATCAAAGGTCACGATTAGCTCTGCTAGTCTGGAGTCGGGCTTAGTCGAGATTCAAACTTGTCATAAACAGTTAGATCCGATTCGGAAGGTAGTGATTATCTTTAACAAGGACCGAATTCGGGATATTCAGGTTCGTAGCCTCGATGGCATAGCTATGGCTGAGGTGCGTGACAACCGAGTTACATTAACTGAGGTGCAAAAGGGTGGCTCGATCTGCATTGATTTGCAATCTCGCGCACTGGATTCACTGGGGAATGGCCTTTATCAGCTTAATGCGGGGCCCTTAATGCGTCGTTTATTTGATGGCTATTTACCCATGAGTGCCACTATGAAATTCTCTTGGCCCAATAAACTCTTTGCTGTTCAAGAAACCAAACCCACTTCACAGGACGGGGTCAGTATCAAACCATCTCAAGACGGACTGGAGATGGATTTGATTTTCTCGGGCAAGATGACCGCCCAGATTCTTCTCAAGCGCGCTGAGTAAGTCTTAGAGTTTTTCACAACGATAGTGTTGGGTACCAATGGTAAGTCGCGATTGACTGGAAATGAGTTGTGCCACAGAGTCTTTGATCTCGGCTTTGCAGGGACGATCAAAATAACTCACCAAACCCAAACTGCCGCAATAACTCAGTTTTTGCTCCCCAATTTGCATGGTTGATTCTTTGAGAACCATCACAACCTTCTGTCCGGGAGTACTTTCCTCAAAGCAATTCCAGGTGCTGTAGTCCGTTTGCCCGCAGGCGCTAAGGGCCAGACTAAGACTGAGAATGTAAAGAATGCGCATATCAAGGACAATAGATTCAATATCAACAAACCTGAGTGTATCTGTAAATTTAATGAGTAGCGCCTTATTACCACTGACCCTGTTTTATGACGGAGCCTGCCCCCTCTGTCAGGCCGAGATAATCTATTTAGGGTCTCGTAATCAGCAGGGCTTATTGCATTTTGTTGATATCAATGGCCCAGAGTATGACCCTGTCAAAGTGGGCGTGAGTTGCGAGCAGGCTCTTGCTCGTATGTATGGACAAATTGAGGGGCAAGAAGCTATTCATGGCGTGCCCGTATTTGCAGAAGCGTATCGACGTGCTAATCTGCCATTCCTAGCATGGCTCTTTTCAAGAAAGCTTCTGAAACCCTTCTGGAATCTTTCTTATCGCTTCTTTGCTAAATATCGACATACGATTTCAGGCCTGATTGGGCCATTCTTTTTAAGGCTTTCACGGCGTGTCACACGCTCAGGCTGAGTGTTTAAGTAAATCCTGATTCTGTTTCAAGATACTCGTTTCAAGAGGGCCAGGGATAACTGTAATAGCATCGCCTGCTTGTATCGATCCTGTTTGGGTTACCCGAAGATACCAGCCACTGCTAGCGGTAGAGATCATTTCTTTGGCCACTGTGCTGACCCCTGTTTTGGCAGTGAACTTATAGCAAGGTGTGCGTAATTTCACGACAACACATTCAATTTCACCCATCTGCCATCGATCACCAACAAAGACAGCATCTTCTAGCAGGCCGCTAATCGTGAGATTCTCACCAAAGAAACCATGATGTAGATCGGTGGGCTTGCCTTTAGCCTGACTTAAGAAGTCTGACCAGTGCGGGTAATGCTCCATGGGATATGCATATAAGGCTTTCTCAATACCACCATGCGCTATGTGATCGGCTTGCTCATCGCAGCCGATGCCTGTAGCTTTCACTTCGATTCGTACAGGATTGGTCAAAGTACTAATCGGAGACTTCTTGATGCCAGACATGACCGAGCGCAAATTGTTACCATCTCGTACCCAAAGAGGAGAAACAATTCCGGCGGAGATGGATTCAATGCGAGCCATTCACAGATCTTACTATGGCTAATACGTTAGAGATCCAATAAAAAGGCCCCCCAAGGAATCTTGGGGCCAGACCCAGACCCGTGCTATTTACTTCTTTTCAGCCCGTAGCGACTGGTCGCATTCCTTAATGCTGTGGTTATAGAGTTTATTGGAATTGTTTTTATCTATCGAGGCTTTACAGTCTTGAATTGAATAGCGACTATTGGTTTGATTATTTTGTGCCATTTTTACTCCTTTTAACAAAATGCAGATAAACCAAGCAGGCTAAAGCTTGGCATAGAAAATATAAGGACAGCACCTAAAAATTTCAAGGCCTAGGTTCTTGGTGAAGTGTATTGAGGCAACAAGCCCCGCTGGTGCTGGGCCGAGACCAAATTGAAGGCGCTAAGGGGAGTCCCCACTTGCATTTTTTGCCTGAACGTGTGAGATTATGGCTAGTCGAGTAGCAAGAATAAGAATAAATAATTTTGTGGACCTTGCACTTCTTATTTTTGACTCATCCCGAATCGCTTGATTTGCTTTTATGTACCGAATAATAAAAATTGATACCGTTAAGGAATTGGTATATGTAGCGGACGAGCCCCGTGGCAAGTCCCATGAATTCTATTTCCCAAAATTAAGTGATGCACTCTTTGTTGAGGAATACACCCTCAAGCTGATCAGTAGCGATGGGCGCTACAAAATTATTTCATTACTGGGCCGCTGATTTGCCTTTGCGTTGATGCTGCTTCGTATCGAGCCCAGTTCTCAAAATGACTTTGCAATGGCAGAGGCTGAGCTACTAATGAATAGTTATCAGCATTACCTCGGGCAGTCACTTTCACCCTATACAGATCCCAAACAAAGCTCCGCGTTTTTGTACCAGGCGCCATTTGCGGTTGTAGCGCACGATACCAGTCCAGACCCTATTTTCTTCTATGCCAATTTACAAGCCCAGCATCTCTTTGAAATGAATTGGGTCGAGATCGCGGCTTTGCCATCGAGGCTCTCTGCCGAACCTGTTCATCAAGATGAGCGCCAGGCTTTACTTAGTCGCGTTAGTCGGTTTGGCTTCATCGCTGATTATTCAGGGGTACGAGTTTCAAAGAGTGGAAAACGCTTTTGGATCAAAAATGCCACTGTCTGGAATCTGCACGATGCTGCCGAAAATAAAATAGGGCAGGCCGCCTGTTTTGCAGAGTGGGAGTTTTTGCCTGCAAAGCCTCAGGGCTGAAGACTGAGGCGATGTTGTTTAGCCTGAGCCTGGATTGCCGCCTTGGTTTCATCGCTCATTCGCTTGAGATTGCGCACTTGCATTACCATCCGCGGATTTTTGCTCATGCTGGATTCGTGATGCATTAAAAAATCCCAATACAGAGTGGTGAATGGGCATGCATCCTGACCATGCGATTGGTCCGGCTTGAATTGACATCCTTTGCAGTAATTACTCATGCGATCAATGTATTTGCCAGTGGCAATATAGGGTTTGCTAGCCATCAGCCCGCCATCGGCAAATTGGCTCATACCAATCACATTGGGAAGCTCCACCCATTCCACTGCATCGACATACATACTGAGATACCAAGCATGCACTTCTTTGGGATGAACCCCGAGTAATAGAGTGTATAGACCTGTAACCATGAGGCGTTGGATGTGGTGGGCATAACCCGTGTTTAAACTCTGGTTAATTGTTTCTTGGAGGCAATTCATGGAGGTATTACCATTCCAAAAGAAGGCGGGAAGAGGGGCGTTTGCATTTAAGGCATTGCGTTCGAGATAACTCGGCATTTGAGTCCAATAAATGCCGCGGACATATTCTCGCCAACCCAGTATCTGGCGAATGAAGCCTTCCACCGCTGCGAGCGGAGCCGTCCCTTGATGAAAAGCTACCTGTGCAGTATTAACCACCTCGTGAGCCGAGAGTAGTTTTAGATTTAAGGCACTGGCAATATGCGCATGAAACAACCAGGGCTCTTTAGTCCACATCGCATCTTGAAACTGACCATACAGCGGCAAACGCATCTTTATAAAATCAGTCAATACCAATAGTGCCTGAGCGCGAGTCACTGGCCAACCAAAGCCTTCCAGCGATGCGCTCAGCTCACCCGGATGATTGGCAAAACGTTCATTAACCAAGCGGATCACTTCTTTGGTAATGGCGTCAGTCTTAAAGCGCAATGGTGCCGGAATAGGCGGTGGACCCTCTTTACCAAAAGAACTGCGATTTTCTTGATCGTAATTCCATTCACCACCAATCGGCTGACCATCCTCCATCAAAATGGAATGCTTCTTGCGCAGCTCGCGATACCAGTACTCCAGACGTAATTGCTTGCGTCCCTTAGCATGTTCAGCAAATTCGCGGACGGTTGAGAAGAAATAGTTATCCTCCCGAATCTCAAGAGGCACACCAGTTTGTTTGGAAACCCCTTTGATTTTCTCGAGGACACGCCAGTCGCCGGGGGCGGTCATGATCAGCGCTTGCGGTTGAAAAGCCTGAATCGCTTTGAGGAGCTCACCATCAAGAGATTGGCTATTACTCGGATCCTCGAAAGCAATATAGGAGAGCGGAATCTTGCTATCTCCTAACTCTTTTGCAAAATGGCGCATTGCACTAATAAAAAGAGCAATGCGTTGCTTTGATGACCAAATATGCGTTGACTCTTCATTGACCTCGGCCATCCAAACCCGATCTTGCTTTGGATCAAAGTCTGTAAATGCAGTGGAGTCAGGATTAAGTTGATCACCAAGGACCACAAGGAGGTGGCGGATGGGGGATGGTTTAGGCATGGGATGCTTGTGTGGTTTATCACATTATCGAGCATGTCAGCAAACTAAGCCCATGGATTCCTATTTAAAAGGTTTTGGAAAATATTGAATAAATTCAGGGACTTCTTAGCAAAGATCTCTTCAATGCAACAACTGGGACGACTATGTATTGGGTCGGCATAAACCCGATTGCCGTTTGGGTTATTTGGTTTATGATTTGGAAAGGTTCTTAAATAAAGACCACCCAGCGTTTGACCTAAAAATACTGATAACGAGGAGATCCTAATGGCAAAGTTGACCATCAATGGAAAAGTACGAACTGTAGATGTGGATCCAAATACCCCTTTGCTTTGGGTGATCCGTGAGCAAATCGGCTTAACGGGCACTAAATATGGTTGTGGTATCGCGCAGTGCGGTTCATGTACCGTATTGGTCGATGGCGCTGCTATCCGTTCCTGCGCTCTCCCCGTGAGTGCCGCCGAAGGCAAAAAGATTGAGACCGTTGAGAGCCTGTCAGTGGGTGGCAAGCTCAGCAAATTACAACAAGCATGGGTTGACAAGCAAGCCCCCCAATGTGGCTATTGCCAAACTGGCATGATCATGGCTGCTACTGCATTGTTAAGACAAAATCCAAAACCAAGCGATGCCGATATCGATGCCGCAGTCACAAATATCTGCCGTTGCGGAACCTTCCAAGAAGTACGTGCCGCAATTCATGCAGCAGCAAAGGCTTAAGGAGACGATCATGAATGCACGCGTACCGAATTTATCCCGCCGTCAATTTATTGTTGGCACCTCCGCAATTACGACTGGTTTAGCGATTGGCTTAGAGTTCCCCGGCGTCATTGGCAGCGCTCATGCACAAGGTGCCGATAAAGCCAGCGCCCCAGAAATCGGTGTTTGGGTTGTGATTCAGCCAAACGATACTGTGGTGATTCGAGTAGTCCGCTCCGAAATGGGTCAGGGCACGATCACCGGTTTGGCGCAATTGGTTGCAGAGGAACTGGAATGCGACTGGAAAAAAATTACCATCGACTACCCAACCCCTGGCGAGAGCTTAAAGCGCAAAGGTGTTTGGGGATCATTCTCAACAGGGGGTAGCCGAGGAATTCGTACCTCTGAGGATTATGTGCGTAAGGGCGGTGCTGCCGCACGCATTATGTTGATTGAGGCGGCTGCAAATCAGTGGGGTGTTCCTGCTGCGGAGTGCTTGGCAGCCAATAGCATCATTACCCATCAAGCAAGCGGCCGCTCAATAAGCTTTGGTAAGGTTGCCGCTGCGGCCGCTAAGTTACCAGTACCCGATGCTAAAGGGATTGAGTTAAAAGATCCTAGGCGCTGGAAGGTGATCGGTAAATCGATGGATCGTCTTGATAGTTTGGCTGACAAGGTTACCGGCAAGCAGGTTTATGCGATTGACCTAAAGATGCCCGGCATGCTCAATGCAACTATTAAAGAGTGTCCTGTTTTTGGTGGCAAGCTTAAGAGCTTTGATGCCAGCAAAGTAGCTGGCATGAAGGGCGTTAAGAAAGTTGTTCAGGTAAGTGATACAGCTGTTGCTGTGGTTGCCGATACTTTCTGGCAAGCGAAGACTGCAATGGATCGTTTGCCCATCGTGTGGGATGAAGGTCCCAATGCATCGGTACAGCAAGCGGATATTCTGAAACGCTTGGAAGAGGGCTTAAAAGCCGAACAAACCTTTGTTGGTAATGCAAACGGTGACTACAAAAAAGCCGCAGCAGATTCGTCTAAGACAATTGAGGCGCAGTTTTTCTATCCATTCTTAAATCACGCCCCCTTAGAGCCGATGAATGCAACTGCCGTGTGGACTGCTGATAGCTGCCGTGCTTGGGTACCAACCCAAGACGGTGAGGCATCCTTGGCCGCTGTGATTGCAGCTTCGGGCTTAACAGCTGATAAATGCGATGTCATTAAAGTCAATCTAGGCGGCGGCTTTGGTCGTCGTGGTGCATTCCAGGACTACACCACTCAGGTTGTGAATATCGCCAAGCAAATGCCCGGCACACCCATTAAGTTGATTTGGACCCGTGAAGAGGATATGACCCAAGGTCGTTATCACCCCATCATGATGTGCAAAATGAGCGGCACCTTTGACAGTAAGAAGAACCTTACGGGTGTTCATATGCGGCTATCAGGTCAATCTATTTTGACTGCAGTACGTCCTGCAGTGGTTGCCCAAAACAAAGGAATGGATCCATTGGTATTCCAGGGTGTTGCCAAAGGTGGTGAGCATGGCATTAGCTATGACTTCCCGAACTTGATGATCGATCATGCTATGCGCAACACGCACGTGCCACCTGGATTCTGGAGAGGCGTGAACATTAATCAAAATGCAGTGTTCATGGAGTGCTTTATCGATGAGTTAGCCGAATACGCTGGTGTTGATCCAGTCGAGTTCCGTCGTAAGTATTCAGCGAACTACCCACGTAATCTAGCAGTTCTGAATGCAGTAGCTGATCGGATTGGTTGGACCAAGCCAGCACCAGCCGGTGTATTCCGTGGTATTGCGCAGCAGAAATCGTTTGGTAGCTGGGTCGCTGCAGCATGTGAGCTATCGGTTACTGATGGTAATAAGATTAAGATCCATCGGATTGTGGCGGCAACGGATCCCGGTTATGCAGTGAACCCAGCGCAAATTGAGCGTCAAGTTTCTGGTTCATTTGTGTATGGCTTATCTGCTTTGTTTGAGGAAGAGTGCACCGTCAAGAATGGTCGAATTGAGCAAACCAATTTCGACACCTTTGGATCAATCCGCTTAAGACAAATGCCTAAAGTAGAGACCATCATTATTCAAGGTGGTGGTAAGGAGTGGGGTGGTATTGGTGAGCCTACGATTTCAGTGGCTGCTCCTGCTGTTCTCAATGCTTACTATAGAGCAACAGGTAAGCGGATCCGCACAATACCTCTGAAGAACAGCGGCATTACGCTCGTTTAAGGTATGCGGCTTGGGATTGCGCTAGCGATTAGTGCGCTGCTAGCGCTTCCCATAGGCTCTCAGGCGCAAATTATTTGGGATGGCGATGCCATCCCAAATTCATTAAGCGGTAAACCTGGTGATCCTGCAAAAGGGCGAGTAATTGTTACCAGTCGGCAAACCGGCTTATGTATCTTGTGCCATGCTGGACCATTTCCAGAGGAACGTTTTCAGGGTAATTTAGCACCCGATTTAAAACTCAGCGTTGCCAATCTCTCTGCCGCACAGTTACGCGCTCGCTTGGTGGACCCGAGTCAGTCCAATCCCAACACGATCATGCCTGCCTACTATAGAATCGATCACTTGAATCGAGTGGCTCCACCATTTGCAGGGAAGACTGTATTGGGCGCCCAAGAGATTGAAGATGTCATTGCCTATTTATTAACAATCAAAACACCATGAACCAGCGTCGTATCTTTATCACCTCATTGACTGCGCTTTCACTAAGTCCATGGCAGAGCGCCAACGCGACCCCTAGCGAAGCGATGCAAGCCATGCAAACGATTGTGGGTAATCGTCCCGTGAAGACTGGGCGTATTTACTTTGAACTACCACCGCTTGTCGAGAACGGCAATTTGGTCGCCATTAAGATTGCAGTGCAAAGCCCGATGACGCAAAACGATTACGTTAAAGCCATTCACGTTATTGCTGAGGCCAATCCATTACCCAATGTAGTCAGTTGTTATTTCACGCCACTGTCTGGTAAGGCAGAAGTTAGTACCCGAATTCGTTTGGCCGACTCACAAAAGGTATGGGCCTTGGCAGAAATGAGCGACGGCTCATTTTGGCGTACTAGTGTCGACACAGTAGTTACTCTTTCTGCATGCACGGAGATGATATGAGCCGTTCATCTCGAGCAGTGGTGACCCTTCCAAAAACTGCAAAACGGGGAGAGATCTTTCCGATTCGTGCCATCGTGCAGCATGAGATGGAGTCCGGTTTTAGGCACACCGAGCAGGGTGTTCGTGTGCCCCGTGACATCATTCGTGAGTTTGTCTGTAGCTATAACGGCAATCTGGTATTTAAGGCCGATCTCCATCCGGGCATTGGCTCGAATCCTCTTTTTATCTTCTACGCAAAAGCAGAGCAATCCGGAACCTTAGAGTTCAAGTGGACGGGTGATAACGATTACCTCACCATTGTGAAGCATACGATCACCGTATTATGAGATTGCTAGGGCAAATTGCCTTATTGGGTTTATTTCTGAGTACTGCGATTTCCTCACACGCTGATTCCAGAGTATCTGCTTATGCATTGATGACACCCTCTAACCAGGCCATGCAGAATGATATGAACCTCAATCCAGCGATGTTTTGGATCATGGATGGTGAGGCTCTCTGGGCAGATCGTGCCAATCCCAGCAATAAGGCCTGCGTCGATTGTCATCGGGATGTAAAGCAATCCATGAAAGGGGTTTCTGCTTCCTTCCCCAAACGCGTTCAGGGAAAATTGCTGAACTTAGAGGGGCAGATTAATCAATGCCGCAGTACTCGCCAGCAATTACCCCCTCTTGCCTATGAGTCAAAGCCCTTATTAGCACTGAGCACACTTATTGCCTATCAATCCAGAGGACTTCCTATTACAGCCTCGACCGATTCAGCGCTAGAGCCAGATTTTCAGAAGGGAAAGGCTATTTATTTTCAGAAAATGGGGCAGCTCAATCTCTCTTGTGCGCAGTGTCACGATGAGCGCGCAGGTTTAAAACTGGCTGGGAGTGTTATTCCTCAGGCGCATCCTACTGGATATCCGATTTATCGCTTGGAGTGGCAGAATGTGGGTTCCTTGCAGCGCAGACTGCGGAACTGCATGTCTGGGGTACGGGCAGAGCAATATCCATATGGCTCATTAGAGATGACTCAAATTGAACTGTATCTCATGCGTCGGGCAAATGGGATGCGGATTGAAAGCCCCGCAATTCGGCCTTAATGTTGCTTGCCGTACTTGACAGCAATCACCTCAGCCATCACTGAGACTGCAATCTCGGGCGGTGTTAAGGCGCCAATGGCTAAACCAACTGGACCATGCAAACGATCGAGTTGCTCGGTCGAGACATTGAACTCTCGCAAGCGCTCTTTACGCTTTAGGGTATTGGTATAGCTACCCAGGGCTCCAACATAAAAGGCTGATGATTGCAGTGCATCGATGAGAGCAAGATCATCAATTTTGGGATCGTGGGTGAGGGCCACAATTGCTGTATGCGAGTCAATCCCCAGTTCCTGCATCACATCGTCAGGCATCCCTTGAATAAACTGGATTCCCTCTTGATGGATTCCCTCGGCGTATTCTTCACGAGGATCAATCACCACCACATCAAAGTCGGCTGCGACTGCAAAATTAGCTACATAAAGGGAAAGTTGTCCTGCGCCAATCACGAACATGCGCCAGCGTGGGCCATAGGAGGTTTGCATTTCAGAATCATTCAAGGAGAAACCATCCTCTCTTGATCCTGGATGAAGAGTCGATATACCAGAATGAAGATCAACTCGACGCAAAATGATTTGATGATTTTCAATACCAGCGAGGATTTCTTCTAATATGGCTTGCTCTGGCCTTGGTTCTACAAAGAGGCGTAATGTTCCCCCACAGGGAAGGCCGAAGCGCGTTGCCTCCTCTTTGCTAACTCCATAAACCACGAGTTCTGGGGTATTACGGGCCAAGATTTCTGTTTGTACGCGCCGAATTAAATCGTCCTCAACACAGCCCCCTGAAACAGATCCAACGACTTGACCATCTTCCCGAATTGCCAGCCAGGAACCAACCGGCCGTGGCGAGGATCCCCAAGTTTGCACTACGGTAGCAATAGCAATCCGTTTACCCTCGCGCAACCAGGAGAGGGCAGTCTTTAGAACGATGTAATCAGTACTATTCATGGGAATGGGCTCAGTGCTATTGTAGAGTCATTGGAGATCGCTACACCAAACCTGTAATCATGAACGTAAAGCAAACAAAGCTCGCAATCCTTCTGCTCGCAGCCGGTCAGGGCAGCCGTTTGGGAAATATTCCGAAGGCCTTGCTAAAAAAAGATGGAACCCCCTTGATCCAACATTTTTGGCAGGAGCTATCGGCACTCAACCCCATTGAGTCGATTAGTGTCTTGGGGTTTTATGCTGAGCAGATTGAACCCTTGGCAAAACAATATTCACAGGTTGTTATCAATCAACAAGCAGATAAAGGTCACGCATCTTCAGTACGACTTGGATTGGAGTCACTTCACACCAACTTTGATCTTCTTTTGATAGCACTCGTGGATCAACCCAGAATTACTCAAGCATCTGTCGAACTCTTACTCAATGCATTTGAGGCTCAAGGAGAGGAAATAGATGCTCTAGTACCAACATATCAGGGACAGCGCGGTAATCCGATTTTGATGAGGCGTAGAGCAGTACTTGAGATCGTAAATACCCCAGAACAAGTCTGCCGCCCATGGTTGGATAAAAATCTACATCGAGTTTGCTTTTATGAAACCCAGCACGACGAGTTCGTCGTCGAT
Organism: Burkholderiaceae bacterium; assembly: GCA_027486235.1. GTDB lineage: Bacteria > Pseudomonadota > Gammaproteobacteria > Burkholderiales > Burkholderiaceae > Polynucleobacter > Polynucleobacter hoetzingerianus. The sequence goes on along the minus strand of JAIXPN010000100.1, from coordinate 26,711 downwards.
ATTGACACCTTAGACGACCTTCAGAAAGAAGCTTTAATTCTTCCTTAAGTTTTTGGCAGTGACCGATGCCGCGTTGGCCATTTTGACCGCTTCGGCAGCTGCTTCTGCAGCTCGTTTGGTTGCCGCTGCCGCCTCAGCGGAAGCCTGCAGGGATGAAGCTTCTGCTTGATGAGCAACCGCTGCAGCCGCAGCCGCAGCCGCTGCTGATGCCGCCGCCGCAGCCTCTATAGCAGCTTCCGCAGAGAAATTAGCCGCCTCGGCAGCTGCTTCAGCTGCCTCAATCACCGATTGATTGGCGGCTTCCTTGGCAGCGGTAAAGCACTGGGCAGTTGCAAAATTAGCTTTCTCAGCCGCAAGGCAAGCCTTCTTCGCAGCCTCAGCAGCACTATTAGTAAGCTGTTTTAAGGAAACTAGAGCCTTGGTATAGCGCTCGTTAATGATCATATAGCCCTTACGCAGATTGATGATCTCAGTCTCGTGGGCGACTAGCTTGGCATAAATTTTTTCAATATCGTCATTCATTATTTTTAACCTGTTATTAGAATGGAAAAATTAATTCACCCATAAAGTAGCGGTAGAAATAATTTGGACCTAAAAAGCCAGCTGACTTACCATAACCTGCTTTGGTCCGAAAGTAAACATCTTTCGCATTCACAGGGCTCGTGGCGGCAAGTTCATATAGCTGGGTGGTTGTACTGGGGCCCTGATCAATACTTTGTTGACCAACACCTGCAGTGCCGTTAATCATCCAGCCCTCGATGCGCTTACGTATCCCAAACGCCACCATCGATTCGTTATAGCTATTGGGATTGAAGTAGTTATTGGCAACATTGGTATTGGTATCACGGTATTGACGATAGCGTAGTTGGGCGGTGATGCCATAGTCGGGGATCAGATCGTAGATCACCTTGGCTCGAATTGTTGGGCGTGTATTGGTATCCGAGAAATACAGATTACCTCCAAAGAGCACAACACTTAAACGCTCAACAAGCTTTTGTTCAATGCTTACCCCGCCCATGGTGTAGTAAATACCATTGGTGAGAGAGTTCTGGGTTTCAACCCGATCCCGAAAGACCAAAATCTCGGCACGCGTTGTATCGGTCAGCATGGTGGAGTAATTGCTATCGGTAGTGAGTAATTTATAGCCACCTTCTAAGTTGTAACCTACATTTAGGTTGTAGCCAAGACCGTTTCGTGGATTAATCGATTTACTTACTAAGCTGTATTGCTCTGCAGTCGAGTTCCAGTTATTTTGACTAAAGTAATTATGTTGGTACTGCAAGCCGGTATAGTTTTCAGCATTGCTATACAAGGGATAAATACTGGCTTTGTATTTATTGGTTGAAAACCCCTCGCTATCCGAGGAGACATAGACTTCAGGAATCGAGATCGCATGCTTAGGCGCAAGACTGGATTCCTGAGCGAGTGCGGGGGTGATGAAACCAATCACACAGAGGGTAAAGAGCAACCTCCTCATTTTGTACCCCAATGCTTTCTGAGATTAAAGATTTCACTGATATAGCCCCAAACGCAAGCAGGCTGCAAAACAATGCCGTAGGCTAGGATGTAAAAAATGAAACCAAAATAATTTCTACGAATTTTTAGATTCTCATTCGCAAACATCTCTTTGCTGCGGTTATACATCACCATATTCAAAATAAATGCCATGGGAATTAGGGCAATGGTCATTGGCCCCACAATCCAGAAAAGCCCGAAGCAGGCCAAAATCAAACCAGGCACGAAGCCCAATGTATACGCAACATCAATGATCGGAAAGAGTGTGTTCCACCAAACATAAATAACGGTCAGTCTGGATTTGAATAGAAGGGAACCATTCTCTTTAAAGGACTCAATCAAACCGCGAGACCAGCGTCTGCGTTGATTGATAAAACCCATCACCGTATTTGGGCAGTTGGTAAACGCTATTGCATTTTCAGCATGACCAACGCGATATCCTGCTAAGAGTATTTTCCAGGTTAAAACAATATCTTCGCCTATCTTGTTGGGCCAGCCCCCTAATTCTTCTACTGCTTTGCGGTCGTATAGAGAGAATGCTCCTTGAGCTACCAGAGTCCCTTGGAATAAAGATTGGATTCGTTTAACCGAAGCAATTCCCAGAAAATAATCCCACTCCTGAGCTTTGGTGATCCAGTTTTCTCGGGAGTTTCGAATAAGTACTTCACCGGCCACTGCTTTTGTATTAGCTGGATCGGATAAATACCGCCCCACTAGATTGCGCAGAGCATCTTTCCAAAGGTAGGAGTCTGCATCAACCGTAATCAAAATATCGGTAGTGCATTCTTTAAGGCCTTGATTTAAAGCCCCCGATTTGCCGACATTTTTTTCTAAATCAATTAACTTTACGTTGGGGTGATTCGCCATAAGACCGCGAATCGTATCGGCTGTTCTATCCTGGGAGCCGTCGTTAATCACGATGATGTGAACAATTTCTGGATAGTCTTGTTTGAAAATACTCTGCAAGGTCGTTGCAATATCATTAGCTTCGTTATAGGCGGCAATCAAAATCGTAATGGCTGGATACTGCTGCTCTTTCAATATCTCAGGCCTTTTGTCTAACAGTAAGGAGCTAATAACAAAAGCATTCATAAACCCCGGCACAATTGCAATAAATGAGATAAAAAAGATCGCAAGAACCCAACCAATTTCTTTTGAAAGATCTTGGTACCATGGGATCGATAGCCAAATGGAAAATGCCATCCAGATAATTGCTAATACGAGGCAAATTACATACTTATTTTTAACGGATACATACATCATGGCAAAAGAGTAACAGCGCTCTTCGCCAATGCCTATATAGAGCTAGCGTTTTTGATAAAAAATTAGATCTTTTTTGACTTACATCAAAAAGACTGTATCCATAGGTCCAATTAGGGAATATAAAGTGAAGTGGCGTAGTCCAATTGTGGTGATGCCATATTCCGACAAACAAAACCGATCCAATGGCAACTGAAATAGATCTTAAAAAGCAAAATTGGGCTCTATCCGCTCATACTAAGGCATCGTCTGCATTGGTGCGCTCCAGAACAGCGAGCGACCTTATTGAGGGGGTATGCAATGCAATCGTTAATCAAGAGCCATACATTCTTGCTTGGGTAGGAATTGCGGAGCACGATGCACTCAAAACAGTTAAGGTTCTGGGTACCCATGGAATTGCCGCTGAGTATGCTAATGGTATTGATGTGAAGTGGTCTGCAGATACCTCAGCGGGCAGAGGGCCTACAGGTTCCTGTATTCGTACTGGTCTGCCGATCTTAATTAACGACACCGAATCTGATCTTAGTTTTGCACCTTGGCGCGAACGTGCAAAGCCCTATGGAATTCGATCTGTTGTTGCTGTACCAATTAGGGATGAGCAAACCGAAGTCATTGGCGCTCTAACAATTTATGCAAGCGTAACTAATGCCTTTGGGGATCTTGATGTCATCTTGTTTGATAGTCTTGCTAAAGAAATCGGCTATGGCCTAGTAAATCTAGAAAAGCAAAGTAAATTAGATGCTGAAATTACTCAACGCGAGCAAATGCGTGAGCAACTGATTAGTTCATTGCGATCAACTATTGGGGCTATGTCAAAAACGATGGAGTGGCGGGATCCGTATACCGCGGGACACCAGCAACGCGTTGCCCTGATAGCGGAGGCAATTGCCAAAGAACTCGGCTGGAGCGATGAGCAAATTCGTGGTTTATATCTCGCAGCCTTGGTGCATGACCTAGGCAAGATTGCCACTCCCTCAGAGATCTTAACGAAGCCTTCAAAACTCACGGAAACCGAGATGACCTTAATTCGGCAGCATCCTGCAACCGGATATGAGATCTTGAAAGACATTGCATTTACTTGGCCGATTGCAGAGGCTGTTTATCAACACCATGAGCGTCTTGATGGAAGTGGCTATCCCCGAGGATTAAAAGGCGAGGAAATCATCCCTGAGGCACGTATCCTGGCGGTGGCCGACACTATTGAGGCAATTAGTTCCCATCGTCCTTATCGACCAGGATTAGGAATCGATCGAGCCATTGAGCAAATAAAGTTAGATGGTGGCAATCTCTTCGATCAGTCTGTGGTCGATGCCGCATATCAGCTCTTTAGTGAAGCGAAAATCCAAAAGATATTAAATCTGTAATGATTACAACATCATTTATTGTTAGTCTTTATCTAACATCTTTAGTGTTTCAGCTGATCACGATTTATCTATCCATCAAGCTGCTCACCCAAGCGCACATTTATCGCATCCCATGTCTATTTCTGATTTTTGGGTTTTTGTTCATGACGGTGCGACGCATCTATCCCTTAATTGAAATTCATCAAGGTGGAGCACCAAATGTATTGGATGCTCTAACTGCTCTGTTGATATCGGCCTTGATGATGGTAGGTATGCACTTTATGGGAAAAGCATTTTTATCGATTGAGGCCCAAAGTAGTATTTATGAACATGGCTCTAAAGTTGACGGGATGACGGGGGCCCTAAGGAAGCAAGAAACCTTTGTTAGGCTTGAGCAGGAAATCAGCCGCTCCTTTCGGAATAAAGAGCCTTTGGCGCTGATTATGTTTGATATTGATCATTTTAAGTATGTAAATGATCGATATGGCCATTTAGTAGGGGATCTTGTACTCAAAAATCTAGTCAGCCACTGCCAATCTATTTTGCGAGATATTGATCTATTGGGTCGAGTGGGCGGCGAAGAGTTTTTGGTCATACTACCCAACACCAATGAGGCGATGGCAATTGAGATTGCTGAACGCTTGCGGGTTTATGTGTCGCAACAAACCTTGGCGGTCGTGCAGAACGCCCCCATCAAAATTACGATTAGTAATGGCATTACTATTTTTAATCCCAATAATGAAATCGATCTAATCCATTCGATCTTGGCTGATAAGTACTACAAGCAAGCTGATCTGGCCATGTATGAGGCAAAAAAAGAAGGGCGCAACCAAAGTAAAGTTTGGAAATCTGGATAGCTTTATGCTTATAGTCTTATCTTCTAGAGAAAGAGCCTATTGATGAGACTATTTAGCTATTTCGATCAAAAGGGTCAGCGTGCAATTGGCGCACTGAGCACACAGAACCCAAATCGCTTTATTCCGCTAAGCGTATCAGACCCAAGCATTCCTAACCGTATGCTTGATCTAATAGAGGAAGATCCACAGTTTTCAAAGGTCAAAAAGCTCATCGCCAATCCTCAGGCTGCTCAGAGGGATCTTGATGAGATCACCTTTGCCACATTAATTGATCGTCCGGGCAAAATAATCTGCATGGGCCTGAACTACGCCGATCATGCAAAAGAGGGTGGACATGCCAGACCAGACTATCCAAGCTTCTTTATGCGCGGTCCGAGCTCACTTACAGCACATCAATCACCCATTATTCGTCCCAAGGTATCAACAAAACTGGACTACGAGGCAGAGCTTGCCTTTGTGATTGGCAAGCAAGCGAGACACTGCACTCTTGAGAATGCTCTAGAGCACCTTGCAGGCTATAGCATTTTCAATGATGGTAGCGTGCGGGATTATCAACGTAAATCCACACAATGGACGATTGGTAAAAACTTTGACCAAACAGGCGCTTTTGGCCCCTGGCTTGTCACCCCTGATGAACTGCCTCAAGGTGCTACTGGCTTGCAAATTCAGTCGCGTTTGAATGGGCAGATTATGCAAAATGCCAATACCAAAGATTTTCTGTGGGGTGTTGCGGAGACCATAGTGCTAATCACTGAGTGCATGACCTTGGAACCCGGTGATGTGGTCATTACTGGTACTCCAGCTGGAGTAGGCTACGCCAGAACCCCGCCTGTATTTATGAAGCCTGGTGATATATGCGAAGTAGAGATCGAGGGAATTGGTATTCTTAGCAATACGATCGCCGATGAGGCTTAAGTAATCATGGAGATCATTTAACATAGCACGTTAAATGAATACCTCTGTACCCCATTTAAAGTTTGACACCATTATTGTTGGAGCGGGCAGTGCTGGCTGTCTCTTGGCGAACCGCTTATCGGCAAATCCAAGCCATCGGGTTTTATTGCTTGAAGCGGGTGGTGAAGACGATTGGTTTTGGATCAAGATCCCCGTGGGCTATTTGTTCACAATTGCCAATCCCCGAACCGATTGGTGTTTTAAGACCGAAGCCGATCCAGGCTTAAATCAGCGCTCTATTCATTACGCTAGAGGGAGGGGCATCGGCGGCTCATCCTCAATTAATGCCATGATTTATATGCGTGGTCAGGCCAGTGATTATGAGCGCTGGGCAGAGATGACCGGCGACCCTATATGGCAGTGGGCCAACACATTAGAGACCTACAAATCTCTCGAGAACTACTACGCCGGTGCTAATTCTTGGCATGGAGCCGAGGGAGAGATGCGGGTAGAGCGCCCGCGAGTGCAGTGGGATATTTTGGATGCATGGCGTGAGGCTGCTCATGAGCAAGGTATCCCAAAGATTGAAGAGTTCAATCGCGGCAATAACGAGGGCTGCGCATATTTTCAGATGACCCAGCAGTGTGGTGTGCGCTGGTCAATGGCGGATGCGTATTTACATCCCATCCGTCATCGCCAGAATCTGACTGTACTTACTGGGGCGCAGGTTTTAAAACTCAATCTCGGCAACATTACTCCAGACACGGCTAACCAAGCCCGCTATACCCAAAGTGCATGGCATGGCGCACAGAGCGAGGTTCAGGGTTTGGAACTTATGCATCAAGGGGTTCGCAAAACGGTGACTGCTAAGGATCAGGTCATTCTGGCGGCTGGATCGATCGGCTCCCCTCATCTCTTGCAGGTTTCTGGAATTGGACCACGAGCTCATCTTGAGAGCATTGGCGTGCAAACTCAAATGGATTTACCTGGTGTGGGAGAGAACCTCCAAGACCACTTACAAATTCGTACTGTTTATCAGGTAGAGAACTGTAAAACGGTTAATACCTTGTATAAGAACATATTCACTCGCATTGGAATGGGCCTTGAATATCTATTCAAGCGCACTGGACCCTTAACCATGCCACCCTCAACCTTAGGCGCCTTTACCAAAAGTGATCCGAGCCAAGCAAGCGCCAATATTGAATGGCATGTGCAACCGCTCTCGCTTCCTAAATTTGGTGAACCTCTTCATCCATTTAATGCGATTACCCCAAGCGTTTGTAATCTCCGGCCAAGTAGTCGGGGCTGGGTACGGGCAACTACGCCAAATGCCTTAGATAACCCAAAGATTCACTGTAATTATTTATCGACTCCAGACGATCTCTCAGTGGCCGTTAATAGTCTCAAAATCACCCGACAGATTATGGCAAGTAGAGCCTTGCAGCCGTATCGACCCAAGGAAGTATTGCCGGGTTTAAATGTGCAGAGTGATCAGGATTTGGAGGCGGCCGCTAGAGATTTGGGTACCACGATTTTTCATCCAGTGAGCACGTGTGCAATGGGCAAGGTCGATCCATCTGGCAGAGCAGAAAATCCCAACACCGTTTTGGATTCAGAATGTCGGGTGCGCGGTGTGGCGCGCCTACGAGTGATTGACGCCTCAGCCATGCCCTGTATTACCTCAGGTAATACAAATGCTCCAGTCATGCTGATCGCAGAAACCGTCGCCAGAAAAATACTAGCCGAGAGAGCCTAATTCCTTAGGTTGATCCCCCATATTTTTTCTGACAGGCTTCTGCTGTAAGTTCAGGATGATTGCGTTTGCAGCGCTCAACCCGTTGCTCAGGGGTCATGTTTTTCATGTTCTGATACATCGTACGGCACTGATCGACCGTCATCTCTGGATGACGCTTTTGGCAATGATCAATCATTCGTTGTTCCTGACTGGGCTCATTAGCAAATGATGGCGCTGAAAGGGGCGTGAACACCAACAGACTGATTATAAGTAGGACAGGTTTAAGGATATTGTTCATGAAAGCTCCTTCAATATGCGAACAGAATACGCTGAGCAATTACAGATGTAAAGTTGCTCTACAAAATCCGTTAAGATGGAATTCATGAAAACAGCCGCTTTAGTAATTAGCCTATGTTTATTTGGAACGCAGCCTGCGTTTGCGCAAGATCCGAGTCAATGTGGATTCATTCAAGAGAGTAATTACCGCTCTTTGTGCCGCGCCCTTGCCGAGAAAAACTCGAGTCAATGTGGGTTTATTACAGAAAGTGATCTGCGCTCAATGTGTCGAGCAATGACCAATAAAGATTCTAGTCAATGTGGTTTCATTAATAACAGTGATCAACGCTCGATGTGCCGAGCGCTAACTGTCAGTCGATAGCAAGAAAGAAAGATCAATGCAAATTAATAATCGAGTGTTAATTACTGGAGCCAGCCAAGGAATTGGTAGGGCAATTGCTATCCGTGCGACACACGATGGATATCGGGTCATAAATCTCGATAAAAAAGCCCCCAAGAGCTTGCTGGAAGGTGAGACCTATCATCCCATTGATTTAATGGACCCCAAAGCGATTGAAGAACTCATACCAAGAATTAGCAAGGAAGAGCCCATCGTTCGCTTAGTGAACAACGCCGGATTTATTAGACCCGGTGCCCTTGAAAACACTACCCTAGATGACTTTGAGGCGGTGATGGCCCTCAATCTAAGAGCGCCCATGCTCCTGGCCCAACAATTGCTACCCCAAATGCGCCAGGCTAAATTTGGCCGCATTGTTAGTATTGCCAGTCGTGCTGCACTGGGCAAGGAAGAGCGCACAGTCTACGCGGCTAGCAAAGCAGGGCTGGTTGGCATGACCAAAACCTGGGCCTTGGAGATGGCTCCATTTGGAATCACGGTCAATGCAATTGGTCCAGGACCGATTGCTACGGAGTTATTTACTTCTGGTAATCCACCCGGTGACCCAAAGACGATCAAGATTATCCAAAATATTCCAGTGCAACGAATGGGTCAACCCGAGGATGTAGCGCATGCAGTGGCATCGCTATTAGATGATCGCGCCGGCTTTATTACCGGACAAATCCATTTTGTCTGCGGCGGAATGACGGTAGGCCTTAGTAACGCATCCTAACGTATACCCGCGACATGACCTTGATCTAGGAACACTTGGCCATTAGATTTTTAATAAGGACGAACACAAGTCCATAAAAGGCGCCAATCACGAAAGTAATGATCACAAGGCTAACAGCCAAACCTATGCTGAAGGGCTGCACTTGAAAAGGTGAATTCAGCATATGGAGTTTGAAAATAAAATCCATCAAGGGCTGAGCCCAGCCGAGCAATATCAATACGATCCACGATAAATGAAGGCTTGATAAACAAAGGCCAGCAATGAGGCCAGTTTGTATCAGTTGATCTTTGCTTTCCATGTATTTCCTTTCAATCTTCATCCCGAGAATCAGTCTGTATCACGAAGGTTCTATGAGACAGGTGAGGGGAGTTGAACTCCTATAGCAATCTCTTTTGAGTTTGCTGTTCTTCCATTGAACTACACCTGTCCGAGAGTGGTGGTTTAAATGTTTCTAGCGTACGTCTAGAGGCTTTCGACTTGCAACTCTCCTACAAACCGAACTACGCATTCGAAACCACATCTTCTTTATAAATAAATTTGTGATTGATATTTTGATTTGCATCAAATATTTGCTGAAAACTGAAATTACACTGAAACCGTCGCTTGGGTATTGATTCCATACCAGTGTTGTGTTGGTGAATTTGTATTCTGGGTTGATAAAAATCAACGGAGCAGTCAATAAACAGGTGATTGCTGAAATAAATAATCAATGTAATGAGGAAAATATTTTATGAATATCTTCTCCAAAACCGATGTTGCATATGAGGAGCAAAGCTCCCCAAAAATATTACAAGAACTGTTTGATGAGGCCGGAGTCTGTATTAATGGCCCCAATCCATGGGATATGCAAGTCCACAATCCGATTGCCTATTCTGAGATCTTATCTAAATGGTCTTTAGGTATGGGCGAGTCCTATATGGATGGGCACTGGGATTGCAAAAAATTAGACCAGATGCTCACAAAGCTATTAAGTTGCGATATGAACATGCGTGTTCAGGGGGTTGCCAAAATACGGTTTGCCCTTGAGATTGCTAGAGCGAAATTAATCAATCTGCAGTCTAAAGCCAGAGCATTTCAGGTTGGCGAGCAACATTACGATATTGGTAATGATGTATTTGAGCTCATGTTAGATCCGCAAATGATGTATTCCTGTGGATATTGGGAGCATGCAAGTACATTGGCAGAGGCGCAGCAGCATAAGTTAGAGATGATTTGTAAAAAGCTTCAGTTAAAACCCGGTGAGCGTTTATTGGAGATTGGTTGTGGTTGGGGAGGACTAGCAGCGTATGCTGCTAAGAACTACGGTGTTGAGGTTTTGGGTATAACTGTTTCCAAGGAACAACAGCAATTAGCCATGCAACGCTGCCAAGGACTACCAGTCCAGATTGAGTTGATAGATTACCGAGATCTCGTGGGTACATTTGACAAGATTGTCTCCGTCGGTATGTTTGAGCACGTGGGTGAAAAAAATTACGTGATCTACTTTGAGACGGTCAATCGCTTACTATCCGATAATGGCTTATTTCTCTTGCACTCGATTGGCAGTGATGTGACCATTTCGAGAACTGATCCTTGGATCGATCGGTATATATTCCCCAATGGAAAAATTCCCTCACCCATGGAGGTCGGACGATCGATAGAGGGGATTTTCTTGATCGAAGATTGGCAAAACTTCGGTCAAGACTATGACAAGACCTTGATGGCTTGGTATGAAAACTTTACAAAGAACTGGAAACGATTATCAATTAAGTACGACAACCGTTTCTATAGGATGTGGACCTACTATTTACTGAGTTGTGCCGCTTTCTTCCGCTCACGACAAGGTCAACTCTGGCAAATTGTTTTATCAAAACGGACCCGATCAGAAACCTATCGATCAATTAGACCAACTACATACTTTGTTTAAATTGATTGGTGTAACACCAAACAAAAAAGGCTTACAAGCAAAATGACCTGTAAGCCTTACTGAATTTGGCTCCCCGACCTGGACTCGAACCAGGGACCTGCGGATTAACAGTCCGTCGCTCTACCGACTGAGCTATCAGGGAATAGACGCTATTATAGCGAATAGATGAAGACCTCTCCCATTTGATGAAACCTTCCATACCAAGCCCTATATTCATACCCAAAGTCTTGAGCATTGCAGGCTCGGATAGTGGGGGTGGCGCCGGTATTCAGGCGGATCTGAAGGTCATTACTGCATTGGGTGGATTTGGGATGACCGCAGTTACTGCAATCACAGCCCAAAACACCATGGGCGTTACTCGTATTCAAGATATCGATTTAGATGTCATCGAGGCACAAATTGACGCTGTAGTCACAGATATCGGTGTAGATGTGGTTAAGATTGGCATGCTTGCAAGCCCTGCGATCGTAAAGACCGTTGCCCGCTGCCTAAAAAAGCATCAAATTAAACGGATTGTTCTGGATCCGGTCTTACGAGCCACTTCAGGTGCCAGTTTGGGTGGCGACGATACTGCTCGTACGATGGTTACTGAGTTATTCCCCATGGCGGAACTCATCACCCCCAATTTGCATGAGGCATCGATTCTATTGGGTAGAAGCATTCATGAGACCTCGCAATTTAAAGAGGCGGCGGAAGAGCTCTTAGCCATGGGTCCCAAAGCAGTGTTAATGAAGGGCGGCCATCTTGAAGGTGAGCCCAAAGAGCTAATGGATTATTTGATTTGGCATGACATCAAAGACGACAAACCCGTTGTCTTGCATCAAGCATTTGTACATCCACGGATACCAACCTTGAACACCCATGGTACGGGTTGTTCTTTATCCTCTGCCATTGCAACCTATTTAGCTGATCGGCATGATCTCAAACATTCGGTTGCCAAAGCGATTTCCTTTGTATCTGCAGCGATTGAAGCAGGACAACGATTGGATATTGGGAAGGGGCCTGGACCCCTGTGGCATATGCATGACTTCTATCCCACCAAACTACCAGAAGCCGATTAAATCTCTACTTAGTCAAGCCTAGTTGATCTGCATTAATTCTTGTAAACGCTTGACTGCTGCTTTGGGATCATCAGCAGCCACAATTGCCCTGACCACTGCAACCGAGCCAACCCCGCTTTGTGCCACCGCATGGATACTTTTCTCATCAATGCCACCAATGGCAACGAGCGAGTTATGCTGCATGAGTTTGGCATAGGCATATAAACGCCCCAGTCCCTGCGGTGCGGTGGGCATTTGCTTGAGGTTGGTAGGGAATACTGCGCCCATCGCGATATAACTGGGGCAAAAGCGATCTGCAATCATGAGTTCGGCATAGCCGTGGGTGCTTAAGCCCAAACGCAGACCTGCATCCCGAATTACATCCAAATTAGCGCTTACCAAGTCTTCTTGACCGAGATGAACACCATACGCACCTGCTTCAATGGCTTCTTCCCAATGGTCATTAATAAAGAGCAAGGTCTTGCTCCCCTGAACAGCTGCGACCGCGGCCTTAATCTGTTTACGTATCGCCTGAGGATCTTCCGACTTAAAGCGCAACTGCGCGGTAGGCAATTCTGCATCGACCATGCGCGCAATCCAATCCGCATCAGGAAAAACACCATATAAACCTAAACGCTTCGGACAGGCCTTAAACGCTTTGGGGTTCATGTCCCTGGAGAAGGGAATGAGATCAAAGTATTCTGGGCGAGATGGCCAACCCTTGGGATTGAAATCCCCTTCGTGCTTAACCATACGTGACCATGCTTTACCTAGTACCCGTGCATCGTTCTCAATAAAGCCCATCTCGATAGCAGCAATAGTGCCGGCGAGTTCGTATTGGTCTTGACCACTCTCAGTCTTGATCGCCGGTGGTGGATGGCTTGGATCAAAGCTTGGCAGTGGTAAGCACAAATTATCCTGGCGATGTGCCGCCACAATCTGTTTGGCAAGCTCTCGTATGTAACTCATGCCTGATGACCGGGATCTTGATGCCAAAACGGCGTACCGACCAATGGTGTACTAGCTTGGGCAGATTCTTGGGCCTGCATAGCTCCCGAAAGGTAGGCTTGGCGTCCTGCATTAACAGCTTGGGCAAAAGCATGCGCCATCGATACCGGGTCATGAGCTAAAGCGACCGCAGTATTGAGTAGAACACCATCAAAACCCCATTCCATGACCGTGCATGCATGTGAGGGAAGGCCAAGTCCAGCGTCAACCAAAAGAGGAACCGAGAGGCGCTCACGTAATAGTTTGAGAGCATAGGGATTGAGCGGTCCTTGCCCTGTACCAATTGGAGCAGCCCAGGGCATTACGGCTTGGCAACCTACATCAACTAAGCGCTGACACAAAATTAGATCCTCGGTGCAGTAGGGCAAGACCTTAAAGCCATCCTTAATCAAATGTTCTGCTGTTTGCACCAGACGCAAGGTATCAGGTTGCAGGGTGTAATCATCTCCAATTAACTCGAGTTTGATCCAATTGGTTTCAAAAACCTCACGCGCCATTTGGGCGGTGGTGATGACCTCTTGCGGACTATGACAGCCTGCAGTATTGGGAAGCACAGGAACTGCCATCTTCTTGAGAAGTTGCCAAAAACCACTGTGTGCCTCGGTCGCTGCAGAGCCTTGGCGGCGCAAACTGGCAGTAATCATTGCAGGGCGGGCACATTGCACCGCTGTCTCGAGAACTTGGGGCGATGGATAGCGCGAGGTGCCGAGTAATAAGCGACTAGCAAAAGACTCACCGTACAAAATGAGTGGATCATGCATCGTGGTAGGTAGTGGGGCGGTCATATAAAAACAATCCGAATAAAAAGATTAACCACCAGTGACCGGAGAAATAATTTCTACCGCATCGTTCTCGTGCAAGACATACTCGCCATGCTGAGACTTAGGTACAAATTGCAGGTTCACTGCAACAGCATATGGTGGTTTGGCATCAAGCAGCGCCAAGAGATCACTCACCTTTGAGGATGGCGCAAGTTCATGGGGATTTTGGTTAACGATCACGCGCATGATGCAAACGAGTTCCTGAAATCATGATGGTGTACCTGAATATCAAAGCGCTGCGCTAAGGGACTTACTTGCCCTAGTAAGAGTTGTTGCGCTGTATCCATCATGGCTGGTGCAATTAAATAGCCATGGCGATAAAGACCATTGATTTGCATCAGGCCAGCGCGTGGCACGCAGATCTCCGGCAAATTGTTCTTAAGCGTCGGACGACACTGAGTAGCCGATTCTAAGATGCGTGCCTCAGCAAAGCCCGAGTGGACTGAGTAGGCAGCAGACAATAATTCCATGGAAGAGCGAACGCTGACTGGGGAGAGATCTTCGGACTCAATTTCAGTGGCGCCGATGACGTAGAGATCATTCTCTTTGGGAGCAATGTAAATGGGATATCGCGGATGAATCAAACGCGTGGGGCGTTGCAATTTCACTTCAGGAGCATGCACCCGAATGACCTCGCCACGCACGCCGCGCAGTGGATTATGGGTATTCGACCACGAAGATCGCGCACCTAAGCCACGACAATCAATCACCCAATCAAAGCCTTGTCCTTCAAGATCATTGGGTTCACACGCAGTGTGCCAATGCAGTACAACGTCTAATTGCTCAAGTGCTTGCAATAGTGCAGTCAATAGCTGCCGATTATCAAGTTGCCCCTCACGCGGTAAGAACAAACCTTGATGAAAGCGATCAGCAACGCTGGGTTCAAGCTCTGCCAATGCCTTGTCATCTAGGTGCCAGGGTGAGGAGAGCGCAGGGTTCATGCGCACATTACGCTCAAGATGCTCAGCAAAGCGCTGTGCCTGGGCAGTATCGAGACGGTGCCACAAGACCAGAGTGCCGTTTTGTGCAAAGAAGGTTTGTTGTTTGACCTCACGATTGAGTTGTTCAATCAAACCCTTCCAGCGATCGAGACCATATAGACCCATCCGTACTACTGATGGCTCGGTAATTGCCGACTCAGCAAGAGGTGCAAGCATCGAGGCCGCAACCCGCGCTGCGGATTGCTCGGCATCAGGACCGCTGCGTTCAAACACCGTAACCCGCGCGCCGGATTGTGCAAGCGTGTACGCCATCATCCGACCCATGAGGCCGGCACCGAGGATGGCGTAGGACAGCGACATACTTCCCTTCGATCTAACAGTAATTATTGATAGATCTCACTGCCGCGTTTTCTGAACTCGATCGATTTCTCTTCCATCGCTTTCTTCGGATCAACACCTTCTTTGAGACTAGCGGCGTAATCACGTACATCTTGCGTGATCTTCATCGAGCAGAACTTGGGACCACACATCGAGCAGAAGTGAGCAATCTTCGCACCTTCAGCTGGCAGGGTGGCGTCGTGATACTCACGGGCACGCTCGGGATCGAGACCAAGGTTGAACTGATCTTCCCAACGGAACTCAAAGCGCGCTTTAGAGAGAGCGTTATCACGCAACTGTGCGCCTGGAAAGCCTTTGGCTAAGTCAGCACCATGGGCTGCAATCTTATAGGTGATGATGCCCTCACGGACATCTTCTTTATCAGGCAAACCTAAGTGCTCTTTGGGGGTAACGTAGCAGAGCATCGCTGTGCCATACCAACCAATTTGTGCAGCACCCACGCCACTGGTGATGTGGTCATAACCAGGAGCAATATCGGTAATCAAGGGTCCTAGGGTATAGAAGGGCGCCTCTAAGCAATGCTTCAACTCTTCGGTCATGTTCTTTTCGATACGCTGCATTGGCACGTGACCAGGACCTTCAATCATCACCTGTACATCATGTTTCCAGGCTTTGGCAGTGAGCTCACCGAGGGTATGGAGTTCACCAAACTGAGCTGCATCATTGGAGTCCGCAATGCAACCAGGACGTAAGCCATCGCCTAAACTGAAGGAAACGTCATAGGCTTTCATGATCTCACAGATCTCATCAAAGTGGGTATAGAGGAAGTTCTCTTTGTGATGAGCAAGACACCATTTCGCCATGATGGAGCCACCACGAGAAACGATGCCAGTAATACGATCAGCGGTGAGCGGTACATAGCGCAGTAAGACACCCGCATGAATCGTGAAGTAATCCACACCTTGCTCGGCCTGCTCAATCAGCGTATCGCGGAACATTTCCCAGGTGAGATCCTCGGCAATGCCGCCGGTCTTATCAAGCGCCTGATAAATCGGTACCGTACCAATTGGTACGGGAGAGTTACGAATAATCCACTCACGTGTTTCGTGAATATGCTTACCGGTGGAGAGATCCATGATGGTGTCTGCACCCCAACGAATCGCCCAAACCATTTTCTCAACCTCTTCATTAATCGAGGAGGTCACTGCTGAGTTACCTAAATTGCCATTGATCTTCACACGGAAGTTACGACCAATAATCATGGGCTCTAACTCAGGGTGATTGATGTTGGCAGGAATGATTGCGCGGCCGGCAGCAATTTCTGAACGCACAAACTCAGGAGTAATTACATCCGGAATATTGGCACCGAAGGATTTGCCAGGGTGTTGCTTGAGGATTTGGGTATAGCGTGGGTCTTGACGAAGTTTCTCGAGGCCCATGGATTCACGCAGAGCAACGTATTCCATCTCTGGAGTGATGATGCCTTTGCGGGCATAGTGCATTTGACTAACGTTTGCTCCAGACTTGGCTACCCGAGGTGCGGCAATGTGAGCAAAGCGGAGGTGAGAGGTAGCAGCATCATGAGCACGAGCAACGCCATATTCAGAGGAGGGGCCAGTGAGTTGTTCTGTGTCCTTACGTTCAGCAATCCAATTGCTACGCAGTTTAGGTAAACCCTTCTCCAAATTAATTACGATATCTGGATCGCTGTAAGGGCCTGAGGTGTCGTACACAGGAATCGGAGGGTTAGGCATTTCAGTCTCACCCGTTTTGGTGGGCAACTGATCAATCACCCGAATCGGCGCTTTGATGTCTGCACGCGAGCCCTCAAGGTAGGTTTTGGTAGAAGCGGGGTAGGCAAACTTTTGCCCAAAATCACGCTCTAAACTTTTGAGACTAGGAATCTCAGGTTTTGTTCTCTTTTGATCCTTGGTGTCGGTGCTCACGCTCATGTCCATCTCCTCGCAAAATGCATTTCAGTAGAGTGGACGAAACCGGGTGTCGGTCTGATGGAACTCCCCACGCCAGCATTATCTGGATCGGGTTAAAGGGTCTTTCTCAGCACCACAACAACGTGGGGGCACCCCTGTTTCATCCTTGACCCTATTTAACCATGAATCCACCCGCCCAATCCTTGAGCCATATCAAGTAAGGGTTGCAAGCCCGACCTAGCGGAATCTATTGCGGCGCAAGATAAAGTCTGCGGTTACTAAAGCCGCATCGCCAGTGAACTCATCGGCCAAGATACGCGCGGCCGCTTCGGCAAGATCCAGCTCAATAAAGCTGCTGACCTCACCATCGTGATTGACAGGAACCAGATTTGTGGGCAACTCAAGATCAAAAATAAATAACGATTCATGATGAACACCATGGGGTGGATGCGGTCGCAAAAGGATTAATTTGCCAGCCGGGGTAATCTTCTGAGCAATGGCTTCTGGAACACCCGCTTCTTCCCACAGTTCACGAACTGCACAATGCACGACGGTCTCATCAGCACTAATTCCACCCGCACTGAGATTATCTAATTTGCCAGGATCAATTTGTTTGCTTTCACTGCGCCGCCCCAACCACAGAGTTCCTGCGGATGTAAACCCATTGATATGCGCCGCCTGACTTTGGAAACCAAAACTCCGAAATGCAGCACGCTCTACCCGAAAATATTCATGACCATCATTGCCGTAATAAGCAAATTCTTCATTGCGCCAGGCAGGTATTAATCCGGCGCTACGCATCCGCTGGGCCAACTCACGCAGACTGTTACTTAATAGTGCCGGGGCAACGCGTTCGAGTGTTAAGCCAGAAGCGCTGCCGTGGATGTGTGCAATCGGTTTCTCCCGAATGCTTTCAAGAACAAATGGAACGAACTCAGCCACAAGATAGCCAACTCCTTGTGAGTCGAGATGTACTGGGATACCACCGTGCGGTAGATTGCAGGTGGCGTTTTGTAACATCTCCTCAAGGGCGGCGAGGGTTGCGGTGGTTAAACTACTCATATCAATAGAGTGTATTAGCAAAATAAGGAATCAGCATCATGAGTCAAGCCCATCCTATAGCCATGCATGGCGGCCAAATACTGGCTAATGCTTTGGTGCGCCAAGGCGTTGAGATTGCTTTTGGTGTGCCGGGTGAGAGTTTCTTGCCACTCTTAGACGGTTTGGTTGATCATCACGAGCGCTTACGCTTTATTACTTGTCGCCAAGAAGGCGGTGCGGCCTATATGGCAGAGGCCTATGCCAAGCTCACTGGTAAACCGGGTGTGGTCATGGTCACGCGTGGACCGGGAGCCGCAAATGCCTTGATCGGTGTGCATACAGCCTATCAGGATTCAACGCCGATGGTGGTGCTTATTGGTCAAGTGGGGACCGATATGGTGGGCCGCGAGGCCTTCCAAGAAATGGATTACCGCAAGGTCTACTCCGAGTGCGCAAAATGGGTGGGAAGCATTGATCGTGCCGATCGGATCGACGAGTTCATCTCACACGCCTTTCATCTTGCTCAATCCGGCAGAAAAGGCCCCGTAGTATTGGCACTGCCCGAGGATGTGCTCTTTGCAAGTGCAGAGGAGCGCATTACGCCAGCTGCGCAAGTGATTACCAGTGGCTTAGATCAGACCCTCTTTGCTAAAGCGATGCAGCAGTTTGCTAAGGCCAAACGCCCCATGGTGCTTGTCGGCGGTGGCTCGTGGACCAAGGCAGCATGTGATGCGCTTTCTAGCTGGGCAAACCGCGAGCAAATTCCGGTAGCAACCAGCTTTCGATCCCAAGATCTGCTCGATAACCTCGATCCTTGTTATGCAGGTGATTTGGGAATCGCTGCGAATCCCGCATTAGTAAAACGCGTACAAGAGGCCGACATTCTGTTGGTGATTGCTGAGCGCTTGGGCGAGATGACCACTGCTGGCTATACCGTTCTTACTGTTCCTAAAACCCAGATGCCATTGATTCATGTGTTGGCTAGCCCCGATGAGTTGGGCAGAGTGTATTGCCCCGATTACCCCATCAGTGCCTCACCCCAAGCATTCTGCGAAGCGCTTAATACCATCACCATGGGTGCTCAATACGATCGCAGTCAAATGCAACAGGCTCATGAGGCGTATCTCGCCTTTAGCAAGCCAACGACTATTCCAGGACCTGTGCAATTGAGCGAAATTGTGTCTGCTTTGCAAAAACAGTTACCACGTAATGCGATCTTAACGAATGGTGCGGGTAACTTCGCTGCATTCCTCCATCGCTTCTATCCCTACGGCGGATTTAAATCACAATTGGCGCCAGCCAATGGATCAATGGGCTATGGCTTGCCTGCAGCCATTGCCGCAAAGATCGTTGATCCTAAGCGCGTTGCTGTGGCCTTTTGTGGCGATGGGGATTTCATGATGAACTGCCAAGAATTAGCCACGGCAATGCGCTATGAGGCTAAACCGATTGTGATCATTGTTAACAATGGCTTGTATGGCACGATCCGCATGCATCAAGAGCGCGAGTTTAAGAGCAGGGTCTCTGGTACAGAGCTGACCAATCCAAACTTTATTGATCTAGCGAAGAGCTTCTCGATGCCCGGCTATCGCGTTGAGAAGACCGAGCAATTTGCAGCCATCATGGCAGAGGCCTTAAAGAGTGCAAATGGCGCAATCATCGAGATCGTTATTGATCCTGATGCGATTAGCCCCAGTAAACGTTTATCTGAACTCGGACGCTAAGATTTCAAGTCATGTTCTTTTATTGCAGCACTCTTTCTGAAAAAAGCAAGAGCAGATTGAATTTATTGCTTGAGCAATGTAACAAATTAAATACATCTTTCAAATGCGGTAGAAACCCTAAATGGACTGCTTAAATTTTGAGCATTGCAGCTCGCCCTTTAAAAAATCAACACTTAGAAAACAATTTGTGTATTTATCCACATTCGCTGTGGATAACTTTCAGAACTTTCGAATCTAAAAATAAATAATGCTTGACATTCAACCATTCGAAGCAAGGATTGCACGATAAGCGATCCCCGCTAAGAATAAAAATCTAAGTCCCTGACTTAGTCGAACATATCGGGCTGGGTTTCTTTCAGTAAGCCCCAGATCGGCTGAAAGTGCAACCAGCCAATGTACTCACTACCGACATGCTCTCTGCTATACCGCGCGACATCGGGACCCAGAAGAATTGGTTTGAGACCGCTGGCCTCAACCGCCATTTGCTGTTTGCAGCAGCGCTCTAAAGCAATAAACCAGAAGGCTGCAGCCTCAATGCTATGGCGGCTTGCAGTAAAGAGACCATGGTTTTGATGAATCGCTGCCTTAACTCCTTTAAAAGCACTGGCAACCTTATGACCCGCTTTAACCTCGACGGCCACTTGCCCAGCTTCCTCTCGAATAACAACATGGTCTTCAAAAAAAGCGGCAGTATCTTGAGTAATTGGTTCTAGTTCTTTTCCTAAGGAAGCGAATGCAGTTCCATAAACTGTATGGGCATGGCACATTGCCAAAATGTCGGGATGCATTTCATGAACGGCGGCATGTAAGACAAAACCGGCGCGATTAATCGCATGTTTACCTTCCAACACATTGCCTTGATGATCAGCCAAAATGAGATTTGAGACCTTCACTTGATTAAAGTGAACTGCCATCGGATTGGTCCAGTACAAATTAGGATGTTCTGGGTCGCGGATGGTGAGGTGGCCAGCAAACCCATAATCAAATTTTTCAATTGCGAACGCACGGCACGCGGCGACCAATCGTTCTTTGCGGTGTTGACGCTCGGCTTCGTAACTTGTGAACTCTGGTATGCGCGGGTAGATCAGATTCTCTTGTTCTGGATCGTATATGGATGCCTTCTGCTTTTGTTCCAGTCCTGCTTTTAGACCCTCTTCAATCACTGCATTCATGGTGCTCTCCCAATCGAGTTGAACAGGCTTTTATCTTGATTGTTTTGCAAGCGGAGGACAAACAAAAAGTATTCATAGATTCATGAATCAAATTCATGTATAAATATAAAACATGAGTAATTAAACACCCAATGCGCCGAATTCCTAACTTTGTCCTACTAAGAGCCTTTGAGGCAGCTGCTCGCCTTGAGAGCTTTACTCTAGCCGCCCATGAGCTGAACCTAACCCAGTCCGCCATCAGCCATCAGGTTAAGGAGTTAGAGGATTACTTCGGACGTCCTCTATTTGTCAGGCGCAATCGTGGGGTTGAGCCTAGTCTTGAGGGCAGGCGACTATTAGAGAGTTTGTCGCGTGTGTTCGACGTGATTCAAGATGCCTGCAATGAGGTGAACTTGGCATCCACATCCCAGGTATTGGCTCTCTATTGCGCTCCAAGTTTGGCGGTGAACTGGTTAGGACCTCGCCTGCCGGATTTTTTCAAGGCACATCCTAATATTACGATTCGCATGACCTCTGGCTCTGAGCTTGTGGATCTCAATCAAGCGAAAGATCTTGATTTAGCAATTACCTACGGTTCTCCCCCAAAAAGACCAGGTGTTAGTGTGATGGCATTAGGTGCTGAGCGAATAGTGCCCCTGTGCTCACCGAGTTTATTAACAGCAAAACAATCCGCTCGGTCACAATTAGCGGCATTGCCATTAATTGATTCTCAACTGAGTCGGGTAATGTGGCCTAGCTGGTTTACCTTAAATGGCATGGAGCTACCTGATAAACCACGCTCTTCATTCGATCGCGCTGCCTTGGTGATTGCCGCAGCGGTCGATGGTCTGGGTGTTGCCTTAGAGAGCACGCGGTTAGCGGAGCGCGCTTTATTAAAAGGGGAGTTGGTTGAACTCGGGCGTGATGAATTTGTACCCATTGAACAAGAAACGCATTTTGTTTATTTCCGTTCAAATCAGCTCAAGCTAGAGAAGGTTAGCGTATTTAAAGATTGGTTATTTGCGATGGCAGGCCAGCAATAAAAGCTGGTCCCCCTGCCAGGAGTCGAACCTGGATCTATCGCTTAGGAGGCGATTGCACTATCCATTGTGCTACAGCGGGTTAATTGATAATCACCATCCACACAGGGCCCATGCTTGATTGGCAAGACCAATCACCACTTCTGGGATGGAGTAGAGCGCAAACACGAGAGCAAGAACCAAAGCAGCGATGCAATAGACCAAGCGCCTCTTCCAACAGGGGCTGACATCACTCAGGATTAAATGTTTGCTCATGGTCTTATTCTACCGAATGCATGTCAAGGTTTAGGCCGTTGCGGGACGAACCAAGGGCTCTTCCCGAATCGGTAAATTAATAAGGCCTGCAAAGACACCTAAGGCAATAGCAATACCCCAAACAATTTGGTAGGAGCCGGTGAGGTCGTGTAAATATCCACCAAAATACGCCCCACAGAAACTTCCCAGCTGATGGGAGAAGAACACCAAACCCGAGAGCATAGTGAGGTACTTGACCCCAAAGATCTGGGCTACGATTGCATTCGTGAGTGGGATTGTAGAAAGCCACAAGACGCCCATGATGGCGGCAAATACATAGGTGCTCATTGAGCTCAGTGGTAAGAGTAAAAACAAGCTGATTGCCAGTGAGCGAGTTAAGTAAATGCCCGAGAGTAAATAGCGCTTTGGAAAGCGTTGGCCCAAGACCCCGGCATAGTAGGTGCCAATCACATTAAACAAACCGATCAAGGCAAGTGCTGTGGTTGCCACTGTTGCACCATTAATCTCGGGGTGCTGAAGTGACATATCCTTAAGGTAGGGTGCAAGGTGTAATGAAATGAAGATCACCTGAAAGCCACAAACAAAGTAACCCATCATTAAGAACCGAAAGTTACGGTTACCCATCGCTTCACGTAAAGCCTCACTAATTGTTTGATTACCTGCTTGATTGGGATTGAAGTTGTTCTCGCGCAGACAAAAGGCGAGGGGTATCATCAAGGATGCGAGGAGCCCTAAATAAATCAGCGCCTCATTGGCACCAAAGTTCATGATCAAGCCTTGCTCGAGAGGCATCATTAAGAACTGTCCAAATGAGCCGGCAGCTGCGGTAATGCCCATCGCCCAGACGCGTTTCTCAGCAGATATGTTTCGACCTAAGATACCGTAGACCACGCTATATGTCGTTGCAGCCAGTCCAATACCAATCGATAAGCCGCCTGCTAGATTAAATAAGAAGGGATCACTGGTTAATGCCATACCAATCAGTCCCAGGCCATACAAGAGGCCGCCAAGAACCATGATCTTGAATGGACCATAGCGATCAGCCAGAGCGCCTGCTATCGGTTGAGCAAATCCCCAAATTAAATTCTGTAAGGCAATCGCTAGGGCGTAGGTCTCGCGACCCCAGCCATTAGCCGAAGTGATGGGCAAATTAAATAGACCAAAGCCATGTCGAATGCCCATGGAGAGGGTCACCATCAAACTGCCAAAGACCAAGACCTGAACCAAAGACAATGAAGGAGCGCGCGTTGTGTTCAATCGATAATTCCTTTGGAGCGAAGCTCTGCAATTTGCGCATCACTCATTTGTAAATACTGATGCAAGATCTCATCGGTATGTTGACCCAGTAAGGGCGGTGGTAGTCGAACTTCTACGGGAGTATTGGAAAGATGCATGGGGCTGGCCACCAACTTCATTTGTCCAGCAGTAGGGTGAGGTACTTGCAGCTCTACGCCCCGGGCAATCACTTGTTCGTTCTCAAACACTTCGTGAAGATTATTAATGGGACCACAAGGCACGCCCGCCTCTTCCAAAAGACTGATCCAGTCTTGCTTAGTTTTCTGTTTAACCATTTGCGCTAGCAGGGGCACTAGGGTGTCGCGATGGGCAACTCGATTGGGGTTATCGATAAATCGTGGGTCATCCGCTAAGTGCTCACAATTGCCTGAAGCTACAAAGTGCCTAAATTGGGAGTCATTACCAACAGCCACAATGATCCAGCTATCAGAGGTCTGAAAGGTTTGGTAGGGCACAATATTTGGATGCGCATTACCCCAGCGATGCGGGGCGACACCACTGCATAAATAATTGCTCGAGATATTCGCCATCATGGCTACTTGGGTATCAAGAAGAGCCATATCAATATATTGACCCTCACCAGTACGATCGCGATGGATAACTGCGGCAAGAATGGCAGAGCTGGCATACATCCCTGTAAATAAATCGACAATCGCAACCCCTGCTTTTTGAGGGCCGCCACCCGGAAGATGATCGGCTTCACCAGTAACACTCATAAAACCACCCATGCCTTGCAAGATGAAATCATAGCCAGCACGATGGGCATAAGGACCTGTTTGGCCAAAGCCGGTAATTGAGCAATAGACTAAATCGGGTTTGATCTTTTTGAGGCTCTCGTAATCCAAACCGTATTTAGCGAGTTGACCAACCTTGTAGTTCTCAATCACCACATCCGATTGAGCTGCTAGATCGCGCACAATTGTCTGTCCTTCAGGCGTGCTGATATCAAGGGTGATGGATTTCTTATTACGATTGATGGAGATGTAATAGGCAGACTCGGTTGTATCCTTACCTGCTGCATCCTTTGCAAAGGGAGGACCCCAATGGCGGGTATCGTCACCAACATGGGGGCGCTCGACCTTGATGACATCGGCACCTAAATCAGCCAAATTTTGGGCACACCATGGACCCGCTAGAACCCGGCTGAGATCTAGAACACGAATATGACTTAAGGCTCCCATACCCCTATTTTCCCACGCTTTGGCCCCTCGATCGAACTTATGACTACAATTTCTGCGAATGGCTACTCGTAAAACCGCGCAATATAGCGAATCCTCCATCAAAGTCTTAAAGGGCTTAGAGCCAGTTCGCCAGCGCCCGGGGATGTATACCCGGACCGATAACCCCCTGCATATCATTCAAGAGGTCTTGGATAACGCATCGGATGAGGCCCTAGGTGGTTATGGCAAGGAAGTGGTCGTCACTTTGCATACCGATGGCAGCGTGAGTGTGGAAGACGATGGCCGCGGCATTCCTGTTGGCATGCATCCGCAAGAGAAAAAACCCGTTGTTGAAATTGTCTTTACCCAATTGCATGCCGGTGGTAAGTTCGAAAAGGGAAGTGGCGGTGCGTATGCATTCTCAGGTGGATTGCACGGCGTGGGGGTCTCTGTTACCAATGCGCTCGCAAAACGCCTCGAGGTCACAGTGTGGCGCGAGCAACAGGTTTCATCAATTACCTTTGCCGATGGCGATGTGATCGAGAAACTCAAATCCAAGGCGGCAACTAAAGCAGACAAAGCCCATGGCACAAAAGTGCGCGTGTGGCCCAATCCCAAATACTTCGATAGCGCGCAAATTCCGCAAGCAGACCTCGAACGACTCTTGCGTTCGAAGGCGGTCTTATTACCAGGGGTCAAGGTTACCCTCGTTCAAGAAAAAAATGGGCAGAGCCAATCGTGGCTCTACACCCAAGGGCTTAAAGGCTACTTAGATGAGTCACTTGCACAAAGCGGTCATAGCGCACCTGTCATTCCTCCATTTGAGGGTGAGCACTATGCCAGTGGCTTGGGCGAGGAGGAGTCTTTTGCTGAAGGCGAGGGTGCTGCCTGGGTAGTGAGTTGGACCGAAGAGGGTCCGCCAGTACGAGAAAGTTATGTGAACTTAATTCCAACGCCTGCAGGCGGTACGCACGAGAGTGGCTTGCGCGAAGGACTCTTCAATGCTGTAAAGAGTTTTGTGGAGATCCATGCATTGCAACCGAAGGGCGTCAAGCTAATGCCAGAGGATGTTTTTGCTAGAGCCTCTTTTATTTTGTCCGCCAAAGTATTGGATCCGCAGTTTCAGGGGCAAATCAAAGAGCGACTCAATTCACGTGATGCAGTGCGCCTCGTCTCGGGCTTTGTTAAGTCAGCACTCGAGCTCTGGCTTAATCAACACGTTGATTACGGTAGAACTCTAGCCGAGTTAGTAATTAAACAAGCGCAAGCACGCACACGCGCTGGTCAAAAGGTCGAAAAGAAAAAATCCTCTGGGGTCGCAGTATTACCTGGCAAGCTCACCGATTGTGAGAGCGAGGACATTGCGCTGAATGAACTCTTCCTGGTGGAAGGTGATTCTGCTGGGGGCTCGGCGAAGATGGGACGCAATAAAGAGTATCAAGCCATCTTGCCACTGCGCGGCAAAGTGCTCAATACCTGGGAGACCGAGCGCGATCGGCTCTTCGCAAACAATGAAGTGCATGATATTGCTGTAGCAATTGGTGTTGATCCCCATGGCCCCAACGATGAGCCCAATTTAAGTAATCTGCGCTACGGCAAGATCTGCATTCTGTCGGATGCCGATGTCGATGGATCGCACATTCAAGTACTTTTGCTAACACTTTTTTATAAGCACTTCCCCAAATTGATTGAGAACGGGCATGTTTGTATTGCCAGACCACCTTTATATCGAGTGGACGCACCTGCACGTGGTAAGAAGCCTGCGCAGAAGATCTACGCCTTGGACGAGAGCGAACTGACCGCCATCGAAGATAAATTGCGTAAAGATGGTGTGCGTGAGGGTACTTGGCAAATCTCTCGCTTTAAGGGCTTAGGTGAGATGAGTGCTGAGCAATTGTGGGATACCACCTTGAACCCTGATACACGCAGACTCTTGCCAGTTAGTCTTGGCGAGATGAGTGAAAACGATACGATCAAGACCATGGATATGTTGATGGGTAAATCCGAGTCGGGCGCAAGACGCGATTGGTTAGAAGAGCGCGGCAATG
>JAIXPN010000038.1 GCA_027486235.1 Burkholderiaceae bacterium | reverse complement strand
TTTGATCGATCATTGTTGCCAATCTTTGTGGGCTACCAGGCTCACAAGTCCAGCCAATACAGCTGTACTCGTTGATCATTCGTGCTAGCTCAGAGTTTTCATCCACTACTCCCAAAATCCGTCGATCAGCCGCCAAAGAGAAATAGATTTTGCTGGGTACCCCGATGCCTTCCATCCCCTTAATTAAAGAAACTATGGCAATGTCACAAGCAGCTAATCCATCACTTCTGCTGGTTAGTTCTGAGTTGTGGACTAGTGTAATTGGTAGCTCAGGGTTCACATTGGAGAATTGCTGAATAAGGCCAAACTCTGATCCTTCCCCGATGAATAGAAAAGCAGCTCGTGAATCGGTAACCCTTTGAATCGCACTGAGTAGATTGTCAATACCTTGCAAGCGTCCAGTATTACCGAAGAACTGAAAAACTACCTTGCTTTCCCAACCCAAATGTTGTATAAGCTTTGATTGGCGCTTAGGAATGGGAGTAATCTCAGGCTTGTTGACCCAGTTAGGTTGATAAATCAGTGGGCTTGTCACTTTCTTTTGCCTAAATAATGCCTCCATATCTCGCCCAATCACTATCAGCACATCCGCAGATCGATAGGCCCAGCTAAATAGGCAATCCAGGAATCGATAGAGCAGATTGGATTTTTTAAGAATGCCAGCAGCAGCTAAATTATCAGGAAAAACATCATGTACGAGCAAAACCCATTTAAATTGAATCCACGTCTTAGATAGGGAAATACATAGCAACAAAAAAATGGGGTTAGTACCAGAAAAAATGAGGTCGTTCTTTTTCACTCGTTGCACTATTTTTATAAAGAATTTATAACTTAAACTTAATAGGCCCAATAGACGAAACAACAAATAATTCTTCTTATAGTTAGTCTCTGATACTGGATAAACTGACACCCTCTGTGACTCAAATGGGTATTGCCCTGTTTTGCTAGATGCTGGGAATATCACTGCAACATGAGAAAACGCTGCTGACACTCCAGCAATGATCTTTGACCAGTAATACCCAGTTGAGTTCATCTTTGGATCAACGTACTCAGAAACAATAAAAATGGTGGAAAAAACAGGCTTTACCTTCATCTCCTCCGCTCCACCAGAGCCATTCATCTCAGTATTTTTTCCAAACTACGCGATTAACGTAGTCTGTATAGCTATGCAAGATGCGTACTACCTTTTCAGATACATTGGATATCGAATAATCCGCTACTAAGCTCAAAGTACGCTTTTCTCCACGCATTTGTCTTTCTAGAATCTGCAGGCCCTGCAACACGCGGTCTAATTCTAAGCCAACCATCATGACCGCAGCTTCTTCCATTCCCTCAGGCCTCTCATGAGCTTCACGCAAATTTAAAGCTGGGAAATTCAGGATCGACGACTCTTCATTGATTGTGCCGCTATCAGAGAGGACCGCCTTTGCCATCATTTGCAGCTTGACATAGTCATGAAATCCCAAGGGTTTTAATAGCTGAATCTTGGGTTGAAAAGTGATGCCCATTTCCGTGATGCGCTTTTGAGTGCGTGGATGAGTAGAAACAATAATCGGCATTTGGTAATGCTCTGCCAATGCATTTAACAAAACAACTAGCTTTTCAAATGATTTAAGTGGCTCAATATTTTCTTCGCGATGAGCGCTAACTACAAAATAAGCTTCCTTTGTTAACTTGAGTCGCTCTAAAACATTCGATTGATCGATTTGCTTGCGATAGTGCGTCAAAACCTCATACATGGGGCTTCCTGTCTTGATAACTAAATCAGGAGGAAGCCCCTCCCTTAAAAGATAGTCGCGCGCAATATCACTATAGGTTAGATTGACGTCAGCCACGTGATCTACGATTTTTCGGTTTGTTTCTTCGGGAACTCGCTGGTCAAAACACCGATTGCCAGCTTCCATGTGAAATATAGGGATTTGACGACGCTTCGCTGGAATCACTGATAAACAGCTATTGGTATCCCCTAAAACTAACAGTGCCTCAGGCTTCTCAAGCTCTAATACTTTATCAATACCAATAATGACATTGCCTATTGTTCCCGCTGCACCACCGCCAGCCTCGGCACTTCCCAGAAAATAATCTGGTTTACGAACACCGAGGTCTTGAAAAAAAATTTGATTTAACTCGTAATCATAGTTTTGGCCTGTATGCACTAAGACATGATCACAGCATTCATCTAGCTTAGTGAGGACTCGCGAGAGTCGAATGATTTCCGGGCGCGTTCCAACAACAGACATGATTTTTAGTTTTTTCATTTCACACCTTAGCTGCAATCGTATCAGGATGGTCTCGATTAAAAATTTCATTAGCCCAGAGCATTACCACCATTTTTTCTTCGCCAATGTTTGTAATGTCATGCGTCCAGCCAGGGATAGTCTCCACAATCTCAGGCTTATCGCCAGAGGTATATAGCTCATACACCTCTTGAGTAAGCATATGACGAAAACCAAAGCGCGCTTTTCCGGTGATTACTAGAAATTTTTCCGTCTTAGTATGGTGGTAGTGGCTACCCCTGGTAACGCCAGGCAAGGCCGTGAAATAAGAGAACTGGCCGCAGTCGGGAGATTTTAGCATCTCAACAAAATCACCACGCTCATCGCCATATTTGGGAACAGGATAAGAAAAATCACTTACAGGCAGATAGCTAATGTAAGTGGAATACAAAGCTCGAATAAGCCCTTCCCCCACCCTAGGGATGGTCAACGTATTTCTAGAACTCTTAAACTCATAGAGTTGCCCAGCTAACTCCCCAACGGTAATCGAGTACTGGGGAGTTATTTCTCCAAAAATACTGCCTGTCCATGAAGATTTAATGTGCGCAATAATATCCTTAACAACGTCATCAATATAAATTAACTGAATGATGGCATTGTTATCGTGAATTTGAATCGGCAAATCACGCACAATGTTGTAACAAAATGTTCCTACTACGGAGTTATAGTTTGGTCGTATCCACTTACCAAATACATTCGCTAAACGGTAAATCAAGATAGGATTTTTTGTGGCCTGGGAAAACTTTTCGATTGCTGCTTCTGCGGCTCGCTTACTTTGCGCATATTGACTCTTAGAGTCATCCACCTGCAGAGAGGAGGAATAAATCAAGGGAATTAAACGTCCTGATTTTTGAATCAACTCGCACAGCGATTGTGTAAGGTCAACATTACCCTCTACAAAGAGCTTGGGATCCGAAGGACGATTTTCTCCAGCCAAATGGATAATGCAGTCTGACTGATTTACTAGCTCCTCTAGCAAAGACAGTGAATTACCCCGGTCAAAAGCGAGGATATCAATCTCACCTGCCTCTGCTAACGCAAGAGAGAGATTTTTTCCAATAAACCCTTTTGATCCGGTAACTAAAACTTTCATATTAACCTTCGGGCTCGATATAGGCGCCTTCAGCGGCAGCCTGAATAAAGGGCAACTTGAGCAACAATTGCTTCATCTCATCTTGACTAAGACGATGGGTATTATGAGAGTTGTAATCGTGAGCAGCTGAAATCTTAATCTCACCTTCCTCAATAAACTTGCCATAATTGAGGTCACGTAAGTCCGGAGGAATGCGGTAGTACTCCCTAAGATCTTCAGCACATGCCATCTCTTCACGACTTAGAAGAGCTTCATAAAGCTTTTCACCATGCCGGGTGCCAATCACTTGAATTGGATGCTTTGGAAGATTTAATAACTGAGTTAATGCCATTGCCAATGTCTCAATTGTTGCCGCCGGAGCTTTTTGTACAAAAATATCCCCGGAATTACCATGAGTAAAAGCATAAAGCACCAAATCTACTGCATCTTCTAGAGTCATCATGAATCTAGTCATGTTTTGATCTGTAATGGTGATAGGACATCCTGCCCTCATCTGATCTACAAAAAGTGGAATGACTGAGCCTCTTGATGCCATGACATTACCGTATCTCGTTCCACAAATTACAGTACTGCCGCTATTGCGAGATTTAGCGACAAATATTTTCTCCATCATTGCTTTAGAGATTCCCATTGCATTAATTGGATATACCGCTTTATCAGTACTGAGACATACTACCTTACGAACGCCAGAAATGATTGCAGCCTCGAGGACGTTCTCTGTACCTAGAATGTTGGTCTTGACAGCCTCTAATGGATAAAATTCACAAGAGGGGACTTGTTTTAACGCAGCAGCATGGAAGATAAAATCAACTCCCCGCATAGCGTTTAAAACGGATTGATAATCCCGTACATCTCCAATATAGAACTGAAGTTTAGGATCTTGAAAGCGTTTACGCATATCATCTTGTTTTTTTTCATCACGACTGAAGATGCGAATTTCTTTTAAATCATAATTTAAAAAACGTGTGAGGACAGCATTACCAAAAGAGCCGGTACCTCCAGTAATGAGTAATGTTGCCCCTTTGAATATGGGAGAAATTGAAGACATTGAATCTGTCATACGCCCTCCTTGGGCAAAGTAAAGATGCCAACAAATGATTCGCCGCGCATCCAAGGCGCATAGCCAAAGACTAGCAATAAAGACCAGTTGAAAACACCTAATGGGAAACGATTAAGCCAGGGGATTCCAGAGAAAAAAGTGCTGCCAACCGATACCGGTAAAAATCCATGTAATTTTAATAAGCCTACCCACTCAGAAGCGCCCCTCATCGAAACATGATCATCTCGATATCCATGCCACTTTGACCCCATCATCTTTGCTCCAACTCCATCTAAATTTGGGGTGGTGAAGATAAATAGACCTCCAGGCTTCAAATGCTTTTGCACTTGCGCAATCATTGATTCAGGCTTAAATAGATGCTCTATCACTTGGAAAGAAACAATCACATCAAATTTTTCTCCAGGAATATCAAATACTTCCACATTGCCTTGCCAAGTTTTGGCAATTGAAATTCTCTTCTGGGTAGCCTGCAATAAACGCTCATCAAACTCTATCCCATTTAATTGAGCGTTAGGGAACGACTCATGTGCTGCTTGCAGGAAAAAGCCTGAGCCTGTGCCGAGCTCTAAAATCGAAAAAGGCGAAGCTCTTAGAAATTGTTTATGTATAGCATTTAGTGCAAAGCGATAGGTCAGCTTTCGCTTTAAGCGATGTAATGTGGAGCTTGACTCCAAATATGGGGTGGGCTCATCCAGATTAACGCTTACTTTACTCATGCAGCGCTTTCAGCAGGCGAAGAAATGAACTTCAAGAATTCTTGTGAATGGGCTTTATAAAAATATTGAGTCAAAAAGGCCTCTCGAGAGCATTTAGAATACATTGGAAAATTAGCAATAATCGCATTAACCGTAGAAACGAAACTTTCGTAATTATATTGGGCGATTAATTCCCCACGCTCATGATTAATAAAAAACTCACTTTGGTTCAATTCTGATACTAGAACTGGGGTTCCAAACATAAATGCCTTGGGCATCACCCCACTTTGCATTGATCGCTTATAGGCGTTCCATACCACCACACTTGCATGGTAGTAGGTATTAATTTCCGTATTGGTTAATGGCTTACCGGAGCGCACAATTAGTTTTTTAGTTTCCATTGCCCGAGCTAACTGCTTTACTGCCCACTCTGGTAAATCGCTTCTGGTGGCTATTAAAAACTGTAGCTCCGGAAATATACCCTCCTCAGAAGCCTTAGCTACAAATAAAACAAACTGATCAAAAGCATGATCTTCTGCTATGGTTCCCAAATAAGAAATAAATCGCCTTTCAGGAAATTCAAGGATGGGGCCAAGCAGTTCGTCACTAAAGAGAAGTGGAAGACGTAGATGAGGCTTATTAAGCCATGCGTAATTCGCTTCATAAATTTTTAATGCTGCATTCGAGGGCAACACTATTTTATTTGCCAGCGCCACTAGGCAAAAGTTGAAGATTTGAACTATGGTAATTTTGATAGTCTTTAATAAACTAAAACCAGACTTTAAGTAATTACTAAAAGAATCATAAGGCTCATGAAAAAAATAGATAATCTTGGCATTTCTTCGAAATAAGCGTACATACAACATATCGAATACGGACTGAATGCTAGGAAACCAAACAATCAAATATTGAAACTGTTTATCTGCGCACAATTGTGAAAAATGATTAATCCTATTTAGATTAGCAGATTCGGCATCAAAACCAGAATTGACGTACAGGCACGACTCAAAACCCACCTCAGTCAGCATTAAATAATTCGCGTGCATGTGAGAGAAGTGACCAGGATGAAATCTCCTTGAGGAAATATATGCCTTCATAGACAGAAATATCTTACTTTAATTTCCATAAACTTATATTTTTTCTATATATCGACAAATAAACCATTAGCTTTGATAGGTCATAAAAACGATTGGGGCCCAGAATCCTTAAAGTCTGGCGCATCAAGAAATAGACTACTAAAAATTTCTTGCTATGTTTTGTCACCTCCTTAAGGCTAGGATAGGCATATTTAGATTGGTCTTTTTCGAATAAAT
>JAIXPN010000020.1 GCA_027486235.1 Burkholderiaceae bacterium | reverse complement strand
CAAGGTACTGGATGGTCGCTTGATTACCGCTATAGAAAAAGAAGAAGGTGACCAAGACCATTGCCCAAAAACCAAAGACCGCTTCTACTTCACCTAAAAGATGCCAAACACCAGCATGGTTTGGTTGCTTGTGTGCTAAGTGCTCAAAAAATTTGGTCGAGAAAGTGTGGATGACCGCCAAGGTAAAAATGGTAGTGCTCACAATATTGATGAGGGTTGGCGACATAGCGATTCCTAATGATTGGTTGACTAAATATCTGGGTGAATAGCCTTAATCCCTCTATTGTATTGATAAGGAAGTCCATAGTGATCATAATGATTAGCTAGGTGTATTCCTCTTAGCAAAGGCTATATTGATCATGGGATCCGCAGATTTAGGTAAAAACAATCCAATCTCGCACAGTCTCGTACAAAATCTGCGCCAGCAGTTAATGCGTACACTGCCTTTTTCAAAAATGGCAGTAGCCGATGTGGACTATTTCCTGCGCTACTGCGTAGAAACTTACTTTGCTCCTGAAGAGCTCATCCTCTCACCAGCCGATGGTGTGCCAAGTTATCTGTATTTAATTCGGCAGGGGCGTGTTTCAGGACGGCGTTTAATTCCGGGATTTGAGGAAACTGGTTTTGAGTTGGATGCCGGTGAGCTTTTCTCGGTGAGCGCTTGTTATGGAAGAAGACCGGTTAGCGCTAAATATATGGCGATTGAGGATTGTTTTTGTTTGGCGATTCCCATCGAGCGTATGCATGAGCTCGCCAAGCAATCGAAGCCCTTTAGTGATTTTCTAAATAATCGAATTCTTAAACTTTTAGAAGAGTCGCGTACTGCGCTACGCAACAGCTTTGCGTCCCAAGCGCTCACTGAGCAATCACTGGAGAGCCCGCTGGGTGATTTGGTACTCAAAAAGCCAATCTCGGTATTGCCCAATACCTCGCTAAAGGATGCCTTGCAATTGATTCATGATAAAAAGGTGGGATCGGTATTAGTGGTTGATGAGGCAGGCGCTATTGTCGGAATTCTGACCCGCTATGATGTTCTAAACCGTGTGACCCTGGCGCAGATACCATTGAGTACGCCAATCTCTTCTGTGATGTCAACCGCAGTTAAAACAGTAAACATTGATGACACTGCAGAGATGGCGGGTCTCATCATGTCACGCCACCACATTCGCCATTTACCCGTTTTGCGGGATAGGCAAATTGTTGGAATTATTTCGGAACGGGATTTGTTTTCCTTACAGCGCCTCTCACTCAATAATATTAGTAGTGCAATTCGTGCTGCTGATGATGTTGCTAGTCTTAAGGAATGTGCCAACAATATTCGTAAATTTGCGCGCAATTTATTAGGTCAGGGTGTACAGGCTAGACAGCTAACGGCACTCATTAGCCATCTCAATGATGTCTTAACAGCCCAGTTGATTACCCTATTTAGTAAGCGGCATCAACTTGATCTTGAGCGCTTTGCCTGGATCTCCTTGGGTTCTGAGGGCAGGAGTGAGCAAACCATTGCCACTGATCAAGACAATGCTTTGATCTTTATAGATAGTGAGTTATCCCAAAAAGACCGTTACTTAGCTTTCGCTAATGATGTGAATCTAGCTTTGGATCAATGCGGCTACCCTTTATGTAAGGGACGCATCATGGCCAATAATCCCGAGTTGTGTCTGAGTCAAACCGAATGGTTACAGCGTTTTGAGCGCTGGATTGATCAAGGCAATCCCGAGGATTTACTCAAAGCCAGCATCTTTTTTGACTTTAGAGCGCTTGCTGGTAATGAGAGCCTGCTTCAGCCATTACGCGAGTATGTGGTTAAACAGGCTCAAGCCACTCCGCGCTTCATTAAATTACTGGCCGAAAATTCTTTGACCTGGAAGGTGCCCTTTAATTGGTTCGGAAGCTTAGAACCTAAAGAGTTGGGTGGTAAGAAAATCATTGATATCAAATTGCAAGGTACAGCAATCGTAGTCGATGCCGCACGTATTTATGCATTAGCTAATGGCATTGCTGCGGTCAATACGCGTGAGCGTTTGGCTGCGGTTGGTAGAGCGCTCAATGTGAGTGAGGTAGAGAGTATGGGCTGGATTGCCTCCTTTGAGTATTTGCAAACACTGCGACTAGCCGCACAAATTGACGGACGGACTATTGGCGGCAATCCCAATGCGGTTGATCTTGAGCAACTCAATTCAGTAGATAAAACGATTTTGCGTGAGTCCTTATCGAAAGTGCGCACATTGCAACAGCATTTAGAGTTGGATTATGTTCGCTAGTCTCAAAGAACGTTTTGGCTTGGGTGTGCCCAAACAAGAAGCGCAGCGTTGGATTGTTCTCGATGTAGAGACAACAGGATTGGATCCAACGAGCGATCGTTTATTGGCGATTGCCGCGATTGCCATTCATGTAGGGGCGGGATTTAAAAAACCGGTAATCGTATTAGGCGACAGCTTTGAGGCAGTCATTAAACAAGAGCTTGCTTCCGATCGAGACAATATATTGGTTCACCATATTGGCGTTGGAGCGCAAGAGAGTGGTAGACCTGCGAATGAGGTACTAGAAGAGTTTCGGGATTGGGTGGGTGATGCGCCCTTGCTGGCATTTCATGCGCCCTTTGATATGGGCATGATCAATCGCGCCTATCAACATCTTGGCTTGGCACCCTTGCAGAATGATTGGATTGATATCGAGCCCTTAGCTGCGGTTGCAGGTAAGAATGCAAAAGCAAGAGCGCTTGATGATTGGCTTGATTTCTTTGGTCTAGAGTGTGCGGTTCGACATCAAGCAGCATCCGATACGCTAGTAACCTGCGAATTACTCTTACGCCTGTGGAGTGGGATTCAGAAAGAGGCTAGCAATCTGCGGGAACTCAAGAGTTTAGCTAAGCAGGCGGCGTGGATACCCAGAACGTAAATCAAATTAGACAACTTCTAGGGTTTGTACTGATCTCTTATTAAACCTTTTGAGTTTGATTAGGGAAATCCCCGATTTGGGTGTGTTTGCACCGCAACCATAATGCACCTTGGCTTTTTACCCACTACCAAAAGGCTTTTGCGTGCTTTTATTCCTCAACATTGCCCAGTTATTGCTTTACATCGGCGGCTTAGCCTTGCTTGGCCAAGGTTTGCTATATGTACTCTCTGGACAAAAGCGCGAGACCAATTTGTTCTATCAGCTGTTCCAAATTGTCAATAAACCTTGGACCGCAACAGCCCGATTGATTTCACCGAAGCAAATTGCGGATCATCAAATCCCCTTTGTAGCGTTTTGTATTATTGCTGTTCTCTATATCGCCGTGACCCTTGCCAAAATTGAGCATTGTGTATCAATTGGAGTTGAGTTATGTCAGTAAAAGGCGATCTCCGTTGGTACCTCTTTAAATTTTATGCTTCGCTGTTCATTGCGTTGGGTTTCAGGAAAAGAGCCATCATTACTTTCGAAGAGATGTTGCATCAATATCCCAACGATCCCTATGCACTCTCTAGTCTGGCTTATTTAAAAACACAAGCGGGCGATAAAGCCGGCGCCATCAGTATCTATAAGATTGTGGTGCAGCGCTCCGATGCCCTTGCTTCTTCTTGGTACAACCTCGGTTTCTTACAAGAAGAGGTTGGTGATATCGAAGACGCCGAGTTTAGTTTTCGGAAAGCATTAAAACTTGATGAAAAGATGGATTTGGCTTGGTATGGTTTGGGGTTAACCCTAATTCAGCAACGTCGTTTTGACGAAGCCATCAAGGCCTTAAAGAAGAATACCCAGTTACAGCCCATGAGTCCTTATGGTTGGTACCAATTAGCAAGGGTTTATGTGGATCGCCAAGAGCCCGAAGAAGCAGTAAAAATCATCAGGCATTTAAAAGATTTTGAGCCCAAATTTGCCAAACAGTTAGAACGGGAGACCGGACTAACTGTTTAGCACATTGAAGTTGAAGTACGAAGTTTGAAGTAGTTTTTTTTAACCTAAGGGAGAAACTGTTATGCAATTAACAGAATCGCATAAACAATATTGGTCTAAGAACCTGCGGATAACAGCAATACTGTTATTCATTTGGTTTGTCGTGACCTTTGTTGTCGGCTTTTATGCGAGAGATGTGTCATTCAAGTTTTTTGGATGGCCATTTAGTTTCTGGGTGGGAGCGCAAGGTTCGCT
>JAIXPN010000142.1 GCA_027486235.1 Burkholderiaceae bacterium | reverse complement strand
ATGGCAGTAAATCAAACGAACTCGATGAAGCGTAAAGGCATTATTTTGGCTGGGGGCTCGGGTACGCGCTTATACCCGGTAACACAGGCCGTCTCTAAACAGCTGATGCCGGTGTATGACAAGCCCATGGTGTATTACCCACTAACCACATTAATGCTGGCAGGCATTCGGGATATTTTGCTGATTTCCACGCCACACGATACGCCGCGTTTTTCTGAGTTGCTGGGCGATGGCTCGCAATGGGGCCTAAACATCCAGTATTGCGCGCAGCCATCGCCCGATGGTTTGGCACAAGCCTTTACTTTGGGTAAGTTGTTTGTGGGCAATGATCCCAGTGCTCTGGTTCTGGGTGACAATATTTTTTATGGCCATGAGTTAGTGCAGCAACTGAATAGCGCCAATGACCGAAACAGTGGAGCAAGTGTATTTGCCTATCATGTAACCGATCCAGAGCGCTACGGCGTAGTGGAATTTGATAAAGATTACAAAGCCCTCTCGATAGAAGAAAAACCGCTAAAGCCACGCAGTAGCTTTGCGGTAACGGGCCTTTATTTTTATGAAAATCAGGTATGTGATATTGCGGCTTCGATTAAGCCTAGCGCCCGGGGCGAGCTAGAAATTACCGACGTCAATCGAGTCTACCTCGATAAAAACCAACTCAATGTCGAAATCATGGGCCGTGGTTTTGCCTGGCTCGATACTGGAACCCACGACTCTTTACTCGATGCAGCAGGCTTTATTGCCACATTGCAAAAGCGCCAAGGTCTGATGGTGGCGTGCCCAGAAGAAATTGCGTATCGTCAGGGTTGGATTAGTGCCGAGACGGTGCAAAAAGTAGCCGACCAACTCAAGAAAAACAGCTACGGCCAGTATTTAACCAGAATACTGAATGAACTCAATACCAGCCCACAAGCCATTAGCCTATCTGGTAAGAGGTAAATCAATGACAGCCAATTCCAATTCCAAGTTGCAGGTCACGCCAACTTCTATTCCTGAGGTCTTAATCATTGAGCCCAAAGTCTTTGGTGATAATCGCGGCTGGTTTACCGAATCCTTTAACGCCAATGACTTTGCAAAAGCAACAGGCCTGAATGTGCAGTTTGTTCAAGATAACCATTCTTTTTCCAGGCAGTGGACGCTACGGGGCATGCATTATCAGATTAAACATACACAAGGTAAATTAGTTAGAGTCACTGCAGGCAGTGTTTTTGATGTGGCAGTCGACTTAAGAAAAGATACCAGCACTTTTGGTAAATGGGTCGGCGTAGAGCTCTCCGCTGAAAACCACAAACAACTCTGGGTGCCGCCCGGCTTTGCGCATGGCTTCTTGGTTTTATCGGAAACGGCGGAGTTTCTTTACAAAACAACGGATTACTACGATCCTAGTAGCGAAGCGTGTCTGTCGTGGTGCGATCCCACGGTTGGAATTGAATGGCCTATTCCACTGGGTAAGCAGGCTTTACTTAATGCCAAAGATGCTGCTGGACTGGCTTGGGATCAGGCGCCGAAGTTCTAATTTCCCCATAGCAGTGAACCGGCTACCTTCCTTGGCGGCAAACAATACGATAATGCGGGTATGACTAGTCAGCAGCAACATTCCGTGCCAACAGTAGCTGGGGCAAATCAAGCACCCAAGATTCTCTTGGTAAAGCTCTCCTCGCTTGGCGATGTGTTGCACAACCTACCGATTGTCTGGGATTTACGTAAACGCTTACCCGAAGTTCAAATTGATTGGATAGTGGAGGAGGGCTACGTGCATTTGCTGGAACCTCTCAAAACAACCAAAATATTTAGAGGTATTGATCGCATTATTCCGGTGGCCTTTCGGCGTTGGAAAAAAAATCTACTTTCTATTAAAACGTGGCGTGAGTTTTTGGCCATGCGCAAATTACTCAAGTCAGTGAGCTATGACATTGTGATTGAAACCCAAGGCCTGTTGAAGTCTGCTTTAGTCTGCGCGCTAGCTAAAAAATCAAAGAATGCAGTTGTTGCAGGTCTCGGTAATGCAACTGAACACTCGGGCTATGAGCCTATGGCGAGAATGTTTTACAACCAATCAGTGCATGTTCCTGTTAAATGCCATGCGATCGATCGCTCACGCTGGGTGATGTGCTCTGCTCTTGATTGGCCTTTGTTTGATCGGCGTAGTGAGCCGACTCTTTTTTATCCATCTACTTTTGTAGAGCAGTTAGAGCCGCTTGCATTCGAAGGGTTGAGAAAGTTACCCAATGGCGCATCCGTTCCTTATGTGGTGTGCTTTCATTCAACGGCTAGGGCAGCAAAGCGCTGGCCCATTGAAAATTGGGTTGAACTAGGCAAAAGTTTATCGAACCAAGGTTACCAAGTGATCTTTCCATGGGGCAGCCCAGAAGAAATGAAAATCAGCGCGCTCATGGCAAGCCAAGTTCCTGGGGCTATTGTGCCCAGAGCTTTCTCGATTGAGGAGGCTTATCGCTTAGTGGCGCATGCCGTACTGACCATCGGTGTGGATACGGGCTTAACCCACTTAGCCGCGGTGCTGGGCAAGCCCACGATTGAGATTTACTGCGATTCCCCAAGATGGAAGACAGAAGGCTATTGGAGCAGCAATATCGCCAATTTGGGGGACTTTAAGAGTGTTCCACAGGTAAATTCGGTCTTGCAGGCTGCTGAGGCACTCTTAAAAGAGGGGCGCTAGTACAGAATAGGCACCTCTTGAATTTGTGGCATTAAAGCATATAAATCAGTCAATTAAGAGCATCTTGAGACCTGAATTTAATCCTAGTACGCTTGATTGTTCAGATAAAATAGGCTTTCTTTCTTTATAGAAATCATAAAAGTTTCGATAGCCTAATTCATGAAAAGTAACACTAGATCTTCTTTGGTAACTCCAGTCATTCTTTGCGGCGGCTCTGGAACGCGTCTATGGCCTCTAT
>JAIXPN010000157.1 GCA_027486235.1 Burkholderiaceae bacterium | reverse complement strand
TCGAGTTCCTTTAGAGCCAGTAGCCTCAGTCGCTTCACCAGTTGAAAAATAAGGTACTTTTAGTTCAGTGGCAATTGGAATAGAGGCCAACATCACACCAGAGTGAACAGAGCCAGTAACGAATTCAGCATTCATCCGCTGAATTAGGTTTCTTAACTTTCTGGCTCCAGTTGCTGGATTGGATTCTGTATCTTCCGTTACCAATTCCACCTTGCGATTAGCGATACCGCCTTGCGCATTAATTAACTCAACGGCCTTACGTGCGCATTTATCATGCCAGTAACCCCAGGATGAAAAACCGCCAGTAAGCTCAGCATGGTGGCCAATAACGATGGGGCCAGCTGATTGTGCAAATAGGTTACTAACAATAGTCATATTTGCCAAACCTGCAGCGACTCCACCCTTCAATGCATAGTCCATTAATGAGCGACGGCCTGAATTAATAACATCTATATTACTTTTATTTTTTTTCATTTGAAGATCTCCTTAGTTGTTAAGTAACTACTAAACATGCATTCCTAAATGTTCATGAAGAATTTCAGGATTACTTCGTACGTCATCCGTTTTTGTTTCAAAAATAATGCTTCCTTTGTCCATAACCAAAATACGACTACATAACCGAATTGCTGTTTGGACGTTTTGCTCTACCAGCAATATTCCGATTCCCGCTCCGTTTATCCTTTTTATTTCTTCTCTAATTTCAGACACTAGAATGGGCATAATTCCTTCAGTTGGCTCATCCAGCAAAATAATTTTTGGATGCATCAGCAATATTCTTGCTATTGATAGCATTTGCTGTTCCCCTCCGGACAAAGTCCCGGCTTGTTGATTAAGCCGCTCTTTTAGCCTAGGGAATCGTTCAAAAATATAATCGGATAGATCTGGGGATCCCTCTTTTTTGTATCCTAAATACAGGTTTTCTTTAACGGTCAGGTTAGGGAATAGCCCCCTTCCTTGAGGTACATAACCAACACCCATTCTTGGTATTTGGTAAGGCGAAATCGTATTGATTGACTTCCCTTCAAATTGAATTGTTCCAGACTGGCATTTCAGTAAGCCCATGATGGTCTTTAAGGTAGATGTTTTACCAACGCCATTCCTACCTAGAATTGCTAAGGACTCTCCTTGATAAAGCCTAAAAGAAAGATCACGTAAAACATTCACTTTTCCATACGATGATTTGACATCGTTTAGCTCAAGCAAAATCTCATTTGATGTCATGACAATTCCAATTCATCGCTACCAAAGTAGATTTCCTTAACACCAGCGTTGCTGGCAATTTCTTCGGGGGTTCCTGCAGCAAACACTTTCCCAAATGCCATTACTGTTATGTGGTCAGCCATTTTGAACACTACTTCCATATCATGTTCAATAATGACCACATGCACATCCTTTGACAATTCGATAATGCGCTCGACCACCTTTTCAGTCTCAGCTGGGCTCATACCGCAAACAGGCTCATCGAATAGTATTAGTTTTGGCTCTGCAATCATTGCCATGCCAATTTCTAAAACTGCTACATCTCCATACGAAAGTGATCCAGCCTGCAAATGTGCAATCCGCCCTAAGTTAAGCTTTTCAATGATGGCCGCAACGCGATCATCAATTCCTGTGAATGCTGAGGCATCGGCAAATGGATGTAAATTTTTAGTATGTGCATTTGCTGTAACCCACAAATTATCGTAGGTAGTCATAGATGGAAAAATGCTCTTAATTTGAAGTGTTCGCTTAATGCCAATGCGTGAAATTTCAAACGGCTTTAAGTTGGTAATTTCTTGGCCCTCAAATTTGATAGACCCTGAATCTGACTGTATAAACCCAGTTATTAAGTTAAACAAAGTTGTTTTACCAGCCCCATTCGGGCCAATGATTGCATTGATTCCGCCTGGCTTAAAACGTAAGCTAACGTCATTTACAGCCAATAGCCCACCAAACGCCTTCGTAATATTATTTATTTCAAGATAAGGCGCCGCACTCATTTTTTATCGCCTTCACTCTTTTTTAACAAAATTTGATTCCACATCCCTACTATCCCCTTGGGCGCGTAAATGACGACCAATATCGCGACCGCACCCACAATCAGCGCGTAGTGTTGCCAATAGCTTGAGATAACCTCTCTAATAAGAATGAAGAGAGCTGTTCCTATAAATGGGCCAGCTAAAGTACCCGCTCCACCAAGAATTGCCCAAACAACCCCCTCACCCGATACGTGATAAAACATATAGGAAACTGAGGCATACCGGCCAAATAGAGCAAATAGTGCTCCGGAAATTCCCGCAAAAATACCTGAAATCACAAATGCAGTCAGTTTTAATCGGTAAACATTTAAGCCAATTAAAGCGGCTCGCGTTTCGTTATCCCTGACTGCCATTAGCGATTTTCCCAATGGACTTGAAACTAGCCGCTTAAATATGAAAAACAGCAATGCAACTACAGCAAGAATAAAAAAGTATTGGGTTGTAGGGTTTGAAATCGTCAGTGTTAAATCCCCAAATTTAAAAATTTCAGGGGCCGCAAAATTTACACCATCATCGCCACCAGTAATTGGCTTGATAGTTAATGCAATGAAGTAAAAAATGAGGGAAAAGACGACGGTAATAATTGCAAAATAATGCCAAGTTAGGCGAACTGCTAGGGCTCCCGTAATTAAAGCCATTAGTCCGGCCGATGACACCCCCAAAAGAAAAGAGCCCCAAAAACCTAAGCCTAGCATTGTTAACCCCAGCGCCACGCCGTACATACCAAATCCAAAGTAGAGAGCTTGTCCGAAAGAAAGCAGGCCAACATATCCAAATAGAAAATTGATACTTGCGGCAAAACAGGACCAAATTAATATCTCTGTAAGAATGCTCATCCAAAAAGCATCTCCAATTATTGGAATTACCCAGGGCGCCGCTAAAAGAATGGCGAACAGGAAATATGTGAGGGTTTTATTAATCACGAGTAGCTTCATTTTGCCAACCCCTTAAAAAGCCCCTGTGGTCGGAACAATAAAACAGCACTCATTAATACAAGTGAAAATATTCGGGCAATCGTTGGGTCAGTAAAACCTGAAATAACGCCCTCTAAGAATGAAAGTAGAACTGCTGCTGCTGCGGTTCCCGGCAAATTTCCTAGGCCGCCAATAATTACTGCCATGAAGCAAAATGGGAGTATGTCTACCCCAGCACGAAAATCAACAGTTGTTATTGGGGCGGCAACAATCCCCCCTAAGGTTGCCATCGCGAACCCAAGGCCAAACGTAATCCAGAAAATGGATTGGGTTGGAATCCCCAAAGCTGTAGCACTATTCCTATCGTGTCTTACGGCGCGCATCCAAGTCCCAAGCTTGGTCTTATTAAGAAACAAGAAGAAGAATGTAATAGCTGCGGCTGATATTAGTGCTGCAACAATTCTATAGATGTCATATTCGACACCCAAAAGATTAAAAGTACCCTGGATTGGCGAAACTAAACGCTTTGGGGCGGCGCCAAAAGTCATGCGGACTACTTCTTGGATGATCATAGACAAACCAAATGTGGCAACAATCGATAGCTCAGCCGCATTTCTAAGTCTTTCCATCACCAACTTTTGAATAAGCGCCCCAAGCAAGAAGCCTATTAGCGGAACCAATATGAATGCCGGCCAGAAGAGTCCGGACATCGTAAAAATGACGTAAGTAAGTACCGTACCCACCATAAAGAAATCACCGTGGGCAAGATTAATGACATCGAGCAATCCAAAGATAATGGATAACCCTAACGCTATAAGTGCAATGATTAGACCAAATACAAGACCATTAATGGCCAAGACGGCAATTGTGCTGCTCATGATATTCGGTAATTTTTTGTCATAGGCTCAATTTATTACACAAAAATGAATTCTTACAGGGGAAATTTTGCAACATGCTTTGCACTTTTAAGCATACTCTTGATAACAAACGCTTCATGAATTATTGAGCACTCAACATAACAGAAAATGCATTTCTTTTTGTAAATACACTGCTCTTAATCAGTGCATGACATTGCATTTCTGTGCAGATTTTTTTTGCAATCAAAAAAATTCTTCATCTCTTAGTAGAAACCCCAATGTAGGCAAAATTGCAAACAAAGGTGTAAATATGCCGATTCAATAAAAAAAATTTTGAACCTAGAATGGACTGAAAACATAGAGGGTCCACAATGGAAAATAATTTAATCACTAAAGTAGCTGTATCCCATGTTGCGCCTGTTTT
Source organism: Burkholderiaceae bacterium (assembly GCA_027486235.1). Lineage (GTDB taxonomy): Bacteria > Pseudomonadota > Gammaproteobacteria > Burkholderiales > Burkholderiaceae > Polynucleobacter > Polynucleobacter hoetzingerianus. The sequence goes on along the minus strand of JAIXPN010000157.1, from coordinate 786 downwards.
TATGAATAGAACTCAAACAGTTGCAAAAGCGGTTTCATTTATTGAAGAAGCAGCGAAGAATGGCGCCCAATTGGTAACTTTTCCAGAGTCATTTATTCCTGGCTTTCCAATATGGTTAGCTCTTTGGGCTCCAATTGATAATCACGACTTATTTAAAAGAATAGTTGAAGAGAGTATCTATATAGATGGCCCAGAAATTAAAACCTTATCTGCGGCTGCAAAGAAAAACAACATATTTGTTTCGGTAGGTATTAGCGAAAAAAGCCACTCAAGTGTTGGCTGTATATGGAATTCCAATGTACTTTTTGATGATCAAGGTCAAATTCTGAATCATCATCGCAAATTAATGCCAACTTTTTACGAAAAACTCATTTGGGCTCCTGGTGATGGTGCTGGACTGAAGGTGTCGAAGACGCGCATAGGCAACATTGGAAATTTAATATGCGGAGAAAACACCAATCCATTGGCTCGCTATACGCTAATGACTCAAAGCGAACAAATTCATATTTCTAGCTGGCCTCCGATTTGGCCAACAAAAAGACCGGCAAGTGGCGACAATTATGACAACCTTGCTGCAAATAAAATCAGGGCATCAGCGCATTCCTTTGAGGCAAAAGCATTTGGAATAGTTTCCGCTAGCATCTTAGATGCTTACACACGTGATTTTTTAATTAGCCGAGATGCTTCGGTTGCTGATATCCTTGACAAAACACCAAAGGCTGCATCTTTTTTTGTGGATCCTACCGGAGCAGCAACTGGCGAATTTGCACAGGATGAAGAAAAAAT
>JAIXPN010000140.1 GCA_027486235.1 Burkholderiaceae bacterium | reverse complement strand
ATGTGGCAATACAAGCCTCGCCACCCTCAAGCGCTGCCAAACGATCTTGAAACATACTGACCGTTGGGTTTGTAAAACGTGAATAGATAAATCCTTGATCGGCATGAGCAAAACCATACTCGGCCTCTTCTGCAGAATTAAAGCAGAAGCTCGAGGTCAAGAACATTGCCTCTGAATGCTCCTGAAAATCAGTAGAACGCCGCGTACCAGCCCGAACCGCAATGGTTTCTGGGGCTAAGGTCTTTAAGTTGGGTTTAGCGCGCGTGGATTTTTTCATAAGAACTCTAGTTTGACAGGGAATGACTAAGCTGTCACCTCACCGTGCCGCACAAACCACAATCTGCCGATTAGTCACCGTTGGCTAATTGCAAATGCAATTGTGAACGGGCAAAGTCACTCGGGTCGCTCTTGCGATCATCTTCCTTATTCGCAATATTGCGCGCCGCCTCTAAGGCATCGAGATAGGCCTCAGTAATATCGCCGCTGATATAGTGCCCATCAAAACAGGAGGATTCAAAGTTTTTGATATTCGGGTTAATGTCTTGCACCGCTTTTTTCATATCATCAACACTTTGGTAGATCAACTGATCAGCACCAATTAACTGGTTGATCTCATCATGGGTGCGGCCATAGGCAACAAGCTCACTGCGCGTTGGCATATCAATGCCATAGACATTGGGAAAACGAACCGGGGGAGCTGCGGAGGCAAATATCACCTTCTTGGCACCCGACTCCCGCGCCATTTGCACAATCTCATAGGAGGTAGTGCCGCGCACAATCGAGTCATCCACAATGAGCACTGTTTTATCCTTGAACTCAATCCGCATCGCGTTGAGTTTTTGACGAACGGATTTCTTGCGGACCGCTTGACCCGGCATGATGAAGGTGCGGCCAATATAGCGGTTCTTAAAGAAACCTTCGCGATAGGCAATCCCTAAACGCTTCGCTACCTGCATTGCTGCTGGACGACTAGAGTCTGGAATGGGCATAACGACATCGATTTTGCTAACGTCGGTTTCCGCCCGAATCTTCTCCGCCAAGTAATCGCCCATACGCATACGTACGTTATAGACAGTGACCCCATCAATGGTGGAATCAGGTCTAGCCAAGTAGACATATTCAAAAATGCAGGGGTTGAGCGATGCATTGCTAGCACATTGCCGTGCATGGAAATTGCCATCCATATCGATATAGATAGCTTCACCGGGCTGCACGTCACGAACAAAGGTGAAACCGAGGCCCTCAAGCGCAACGGATTCAGAAGCTAACATCCACTCGGGTCCCTGGGGTGTATCAATCCGACCAAGACAGAGTGGCCGAATTCCGTAAGGATCACGAAATGCCAACAAACCAAAGCCTGCAATCAAGGATACAACCGCATAAGAGCCTTTGACCCGTTTATTAAGACCGACCACTGCCTTGAAAATAGAATCATCATCCAGTGCTGCACTATTCGTTTCTTTTTGTAACTCATCAGCCAAGACGTTCAAGAGAACCTCGGTATCGGAACTCGTATTGATATGGCGCCGATCACGGTAAGCCATCTCACTGCGCAAGATCGGCGCATTTGTCAAATTACCGTTGTGAGCTAAGATAATTCCAAAGGGAGCGCTGACATAAAAAGGCTGAGCCTCTTCTTCACTGCTTGCCGATCCTGCTGTGGGATAACGTACTTGACCAATTCCAGCATTGCCAACGAGGCTGCGCATATTCCGAGTTCTAAACACATCACGGACCAGGCCATTGGCTTTATGCATTGCAAAGGAGTTGCCGTGCATGGTGGCAATACCTGCAGCATCTTGACCGCGGTGTTGCAATAGCAAGAGTGCATCATACAAAAGTTGATTTACTGGCTGATGCGAGATTGTCCCAACCACTCCGCACATGATTAGCTCCCAGACGACCGAGTTCTGTCGGTCATTGATACTGCATTAAACTGCTTGGCCCAGTTTTCAGGCAACCATGACCGTATTAAACCAGTTCCTTTTTCTAGGGCTGGCCGAATAGCAGCTGCTTGCCATGCTTGGGTTTGTTGTGCACCTGTTAATGCTCCTAATGTTGCCAGAACGACCAAAACCACTATACCGCGGGCAAAGCCAAAGATAAGACCAAAAAATCGATCAACGAAGGTTAGTCCAGCAGTTGATAACAATTTTTGTAGCGCTCGTGCCAGTAATCCCGCTGTAATTAAGACCACAACAAAGAGGATGAGGAAGGCAGAAGCCAAACGTGCAGTCTCATTTGGAATAAATGCGGATAACCACTCACTCGCCAGATATTCGCAGTAGTGATACGAGAGCCATGCTGCAACAAACCAAGAAACGAGTGCGATTACTTCTCTAAACAATCCCCGCCACACACCAACCGCTGCAGAGACAATCAAAATACCAATCGCGAAGTAGTCTAGCGTGGTGAGTTGAATGGCGCTGAGCTGTTCCATGCTTAACTCTTATTAATTTCCACAATACGGGGACTTAAGCCCAATGCCCTAATTCTTTTTTCTGCAGCCTCCGCTGCCTCACGTTCTGCAAATGGTCCAGCGCGCAAGACAAAGAGCTTAGTACCTTCGGCATTATTGCGGGTCAGCACATAGTACGGAATCTTATTTTCCTTTAACTTTGCAACCCAGCCATTGGCGCGCTCTTCCGATGCAAAAGCGCCAATCTGAATCACAAACCGACCAGTGGCAGCAGGCTTAGCATCTCCCGTTGGCGCAGCACTATCTTTACTGGTTACTACTAGCTCTTCGCCAGCAGCGAGTCCAAGACTCTTGGCTGCAGGATTGCTCGTATTTGGACTTGGGGCTGGGGCTGGTGCTGGAGCGGTCGCACTTGGCGCTGGTTTAGGCTCCGCTTTTGTCTCAGGCTTTATGTCGGTCTTTGCCTCAGATTTAGGCTCCGAACTTGCTTTTTTCTCAGGCTCTGGATTTAGGATACCGGCAGCTGGATTTGGCAGATTACTCACAATTTGCACTGTGATGTCGTTTGCTACTGGCTTTGGCTTTTTATCCAATATTTGAGGCAAACCAATCACTGCAATTAAAACTAGGGTTAATGCACCAACCAAGCGATGTCGGGCGCGCTGCTTTTCTGGATCCTCTGTGAGGGCTGGATCTTCTGCTGATTCTTCCTCTGCTTTGTTGCGTTTAGTCAGGGGGCGCCTAGCAAGCGGCTCAATTTTTTGAGGGTCGGGTTTACGTCGAAATAGATTCGATAAGAAGGTCATGGATCAATGTGCCTGGTTATTTCGATAAGCCATTACGCCCGCAACTGTATAAAAGGATCCGAAGACCACAATTCTATCACCCTCACCGGCATTCGCCAAAGCAGTTTGATAGGCGGCACCTGGCTCAGAAAATACCTGAGTCTCTTTGCCGAATGCTTTAATCTGGTCTGCAAGTTCAGCACCCTTCGCCGCACGCGGAGTTGGCAAATCCGTGCAATACCAATAATCGACAAGATCGATCATCGGTTTAAGGACCCCGTCAATGTCCTTATCGGCCATTGCTCCAAATACGGCATAGGTATAGGGGTGATAGCCCATCTTTTCAAGGCTTTGACCTAAGGTAGCAGCGGCATGCGGGTTGTGGGCCACATCCAAGACAACAGTTGGCTTACCCGGTAAGACCTGGAAACGACCGGGTAACTCAACCAAAGCAAAGCCATTACGAATATCTTGCGCACTGACTGGCAAACGATTGTGCAATGCCATCAATGCAGCAATCACCGCGGAGGCGTTGAGTAATTGATTGGCGCCACGAAGAGCGGGATAGCCTAAACCACTAAAGCGCTTCCCTCTTCCAGACCAACTCCATTGTTGTTGATCACCCTCAAATCCATAATCATTGGCCATGAGCCATAAGTCTGCGCCAATTGCCTTGGCATGATCGATCAAGGTTTGTGGCGGCACAGGATCGCCACAAATTGCGGTGGCATTCTTACGAAAGATCCCAGCTTTCTCAAAAGCGATCGTTTTGCGGGTGTTCCCCAAAAATGCCATGTGATCTAGATCAATGCTGGTAACAATGGCGCAATCGGCATCAATAATATTGACCGCATCCAAGCGACCGCCCATTCCCACCTCTAAGATGGTCACATCAACACCAGCATTTGCAAAGAAATCCATGATGGCCAGGGTTGTGAACTCAAAATAGGTCAGAGTTGGGGCATTCGGAATGCGGCAACGCGCTTGCTCAACGCGAGCAAAGGAATGGAGGAGCTCTGCATCCGACGCATCGCGTCCATTGATTCGGGCGCGCTCATTAAATCGCAATAAGTGGGGTGAAGTGTGGCAAGCAACCTT
>JAIXPN010000053.1 GCA_027486235.1 Burkholderiaceae bacterium | reverse complement strand
GGTAACCAGGGAGTTGTATCTCTACAAACTCTTGCAATACCTATTGACTTGGCGGAGAGGGTGGGATTCGAACCCACGGTAGGCTTGCACCTACGCCTGATTTCGAGTCAGGTACATTCGACCACTCTGCCACCTCTCCACTCGATTGATGTCGATTATAGCGATCGAATTACCTCTAGGCCGCCCATGTAAGGCTGCAGTGCTTTAGGGATCTTGATGCTGCCATCGGCCTGTTGGAAGTTCTCCAAAATAGCAACGCCGGTTCGCCCCACCGCAAGACCTGAGCCATTTAAGGTATGCAATAACTCTGGCTTGTTTTGTCCTACTTTATAGCGGGCTTGCATGCGTCTAGCCTGAAAGTCACCCATATTGGAGCAGGAGCTAATTTCACGATAGGCATTTTGTGAGGGAATCCAAACCTCGAGGTCATAGGTTTTAGAAGATCCAAAACCCATATCCCCAGTACACAAAAGCATTCTGCGGTATGGCAACTCTAGAAGCTCAAGAATTTTCTCGGCATGCGCAGTTAACTCTTCAAGGGCATGCATTGAGTCTTCGGGTTTACTGATGTGTACAAGCTCAACCTTATCAAACTGATGTTGCCGAATCATGCCCCGCACATCGCGACCGTAGCTACCTGCCTCAGAACGAAAGCATGGAGTGTGCGCCACGTATTTCAGTGGTAACTGATCGGCATTAATAATTTCATCGCGCACCAGATTAGTAACCGGTACTTCAGCGGTTGGAATCAGATAGAAGTTCTCGATCCGCTCGCCACCATCATCAGGGTGCTCGCCGCCCATTTTTCTGGGGACCTTAAAGAGATCGGCCTCAAACTTGGGTAACTGCCCTGTGCCTCGCATGGAATCAGCGTTCACCATATAGGGCACATAGACCTCTTGATAACCATGCTGAGCGGTATGCACATCCAACATAAATTGCGCAAGCGCACGATGCAGTTTGGCCGCATTACCTTTGAGCACGACAAAGCGTGCGCCACTAATTTTGGTTGCCGAGCCAAAGTCCAAACCAATGGGTGTGCCTAAATCAACGTGATCTTTGGGAGTGAACTCAAACTGCGTGGGCTTACCCCAGGACTTAATCTCTTTGTTCTCATCCGCACTTTTGCCAACTGGGACACTTTCATTGGGAAGATTAGGAATCCCCAAAAGAAAGTCTTTAATCTCATCTTGTAATTGCGTTAACCGGGAAGAGCTTTTCTCAAGCTCTTGGTTGACAGTTGCCGACTCTGCAAGTTCAAGGTCAGCGTTCTCGCCCTTACCCTTTTTCATACCAATTGCTTTGGCCAATTGATTGCGCTTGGCTTGCAACTCTTCAGTACGACTTTGCAATTGCTTACGTTCGTTCTCGAGTTCTGTAAATAAAGCGGTATCGAGCTCGAACTTGCGTGATGCCAAGCGAGTCTTCACCGTTTCTAAATCTTTGCGAAGGAGTTGGGGGTCCAGCATGCTATTCCTTATTCGTTCTTAGGCATTAGTTTAGTCGCAAGACCTCTGCCCCAGGTGGAGCCTTGAACTGAAAGCGGCTAGGCTCGATCTTGGGGTTGATTTGCATCTGATTAAAGACGACTAAAACAATACTGCCAAAGCCATCGGTTAATTCCAAGGCTTTAGGCAAACCCGCGCCCATCCCAATGGCAATCTTGGTATAGGGCAAATCACTCTGCCCGGGTTTTGCCTTGGGCTTGAGATTCACCCACTGTAAATCGGTTTTTGTGCCGCCATCCTCGAGCTCAAACTGCGCATCGAGTGCGCTCTCCCCAAACAAAATTGCTGCCGGTGAGGCTGCCAAGGCTTGGCTAGCCGATCGAATCGTGAGTTGATTGAGATCCTTATCCCACATCAAGAGCTGCTTGCCATCGGCAATGAGTTTTTGCTCGTAGGGCTTTTGCGTATCCCAAACAAACTTACCCGGTCGTTGAAAAATAAATTGTCCAGAGGTTTGACGGACCAACTTCAGTTTGTCTTGAGGCTCATTGGCTTTGGGTGTACGCATTTGCTGCTGAGCAAACTCCCCTTGTGCCGATTGCACTGTTTTGACAAATTGGCGTAACTGCTCAACTCCGTTTAAGGGAGCACCTTGCGATAGGACGGAGTGGCTAAACGTCGTGAGCGCTAGTACGAAAAAGGAAGAGAGCAGCTTCACACGAAATACCATTCAATTGAGCCTGGAGTAATTACTCCGTAGGACGTGAGACCAAAATCTCGCGATTACCATTACCGCCCATCTTAGAGACGAGACCGGCTTTTTCCATATCCTCGAGCAGTCGAGCAGCGCGGTTATAACCAATGCGCAAATGCCGCTGCACGAGTGAGATCGAAGCGCGCTTATTCTCAAGAACAATTGCAACCGCTTGATCATAAAGTGGATCAGCTTCTCCGCCCCCATTACCACCGCCATTGAGTGCATCCATGGTGGACTCATCCGCGCCCTCGAGAACACCCTCAATGTAGTTGGCTTCGCCCTTCTCTTTGAGCCAGGACACCACACGATGCACTTCATCATCGGAGACAAAGGCACCATGCACACGAATTGGTAAACCCGTTCCTGGTGGCATGTACAACATATCACCCATACCCAATAAGGTCTCAGCACCTTGCTGATCCAAAATCGTGCGGCTATCGACCTTACTGCTCACCTGAAACGAAATGCGCGTTGGAATATTCGCTTTAATGAGTCCCGTGATCACATCCACACTGGGGCGCTGTGTTGCAAGCACTAAATGAATACCAGCAGCGCGCGCCTTTTGCGCAATCCGCGCAATTAGCTCTTCAATCTTCTTGCCGGAGACCATCATCAAATCAGCTAACTCATCAATGATCACCACAATCACCGGAGCTTTATACAGTGGCTCTGGATCCTCAGGCGTTAAGCTAAATGGATTGGTGAGCTTCTCGCCTTTAGCCTCGGCTTCCATAATCTTTTTATTAAAGCCAGCTAAGTTACGCACACCAAACTTGCTCATCAGCTTATAGCGGCGCTCCATCTCATTGACCGCCCAGTTAAGTGCGTTATAGGCCTGCTTCATATCAGTGACCACTGGACACAAAAGATGGGGCACCTTCTCATAGACCGACATCTCCAGCATCTTAGGATCGATCATGATGAGTCGCACTTCATCGGGCTTCGCCTTAAAGAGGATCGACAAAATCATGGCATTAATCCCCACCGACTTACCAGCACCGGTAGTACCTGCGACTAAGCAGTGTGGCATCTTGGCTAAATCCGCCACCATGGGGCTTCCTGCAATATCTTTACCCAAAGCGAGTGTGAGAAGCGAGTGATTATCGTTATAGACCTGAGAGCTCAAAATCTCTGACAAGTAAACCGATTGGCGTGTTGGATTGGGTAACTCCAAAGCCATGCAGGTCTTTCCTGGAATGGTCTCAACCACGCGTAAGCTCACCACACCAAGCGAGCGGGATAAATCGCGGGAGAGGTTCACAATCTGACTGCCCTTCACACCGACTGCTGGCTCGATTTCATAGCGAGTCACCACAGGCCCTGGATAGGCAGCAATTACTTTAGCTTGCACACCAAAATCATCAAGCTTGCGTTCAATCAAGCGTGAGGTGAACTCCAGCGTATCCGCAGAAATGGTTTCTTTGGCTTCAGGCACGGGGTCCAGAAGTGATAACGGGGGTAACTCAGAGTCAGGGATCTCCACAAAGAGTGGTTGCTGCTTCTCGCGTTCAACCCGTTCGCTCTTGACGATCTTGAGTGGCTGATTAAAGATCTGCACTTTCGGTGCTACCTCTTCACGAATCCGCACTTCTTCAACATGCTCTTCGCGCTCAACTGCAGCTTGCTCCCCAATCTTTAAGTCCTCTTGCTCCTCACGTTTCTCACGCAAGCGCCGCACGCTTAACTCAAGATGGCGACCTACCTGCTCTGAGAGATTAATCCACGAGAAATGTAAAAAGAGGGATAAACCAACTGCTAAGCCAAACAACAGAATTAGGGTGGAGCCAGTAAAGCCAAAAGCCATTTGCAATGGATCACCAATCACTTCACCCAAAATCCCACCGGGCGGTCTTGGTAACTCCCACTGCAGAGAATGCAGACGAATAGACTCTAAGCCCATGCTGCAGATGAGCGTTAAGCCAAAACCAAGCCAACGGGTCACAACGGATTCTGGTTTGATGTTCGGATCAACTGGTAAAGGCACACTCCACAACTCGCGCCAACCTTTAATCACCCGACGTGCAAAAAGTACTACCCACCAAAAGGCGGAGATCCCAAAAACATAGAGCATGATGTCGGCAGTCCAAGCGCCAATCCGTCCACCAATATTCTGGGGGGTCTCAAAACTGGCATGCGACCAAGCAGGATCGGATTTGGTATAGGTGATAAGAACCGCAAAGAGGCCTAGGCAAATGGCTAGCATCAAAAACCAGCGCACCTCAGCCATTAAACGGGACATTTTTCCAGCGCCGCCCTCAGGAGGCAACGGGGTCTTAATGGGTGGAAGCGAGCTACGTGGCATGTTCTCGTGATTGTAAACAAGCCTGGGGCTTAGAACTCTATAATTTAAGGATGAATACCACGACCAAACACTCTAAAGTTCTAATTCTGGGCTCAGGCCCTGCTGGTTATACCGCCGCGGTCTATGCCGCCCGGGCAAACCTCAAACCGACCTTAATTACTGGCCTTGCTCAAGGCGGACAGCTGATGACCACGACCGATGTGGAGAACTGGCCAGCCGATCCCAACGGCGTACAAGGTCCAGAGCTCATGGATCGCTTCTTAAAGCATGCTGAGCATTTCAATACCGAGATCATTTTTGATCATATTCATACGGCTGCTCTGACGGAGAAACCGATTCGCTTAGTGGGTGACTCTGGCACCTATACCTGCGATGCATTGATTATTTCTACAGGTGCCTCCGCCCAATACCTTGGCTTACCCAGTGAGGAAGCCTTCATGGGTCGCGGGGTCTCGGGCTGCGCAACCTGCGATGGCTTTTTCTATAAAGGCCAAGATGTCTGTGTAGTTGGTGGTGGTAATACCGCGGTGGAGGAAGCGCTCTATCTCACCGGGATTGCCAAGACCGTGACCGTCATTCATCGTCGCGATAAGTTTCGTGCCGAACCCATTCTCAATGACCGTCTCATGGCGAAAGTAGCCGAAGGCAAAGTGATTCTCAAACTCAATTCGACCTTAGATGAGGTATTGGGTGATGAGAAAGGCGTGACCGGTGTACGCATTAAAAAACAGGATGGCTCAAAAGAAGACATTGCGGTCTCTGGCGCATTCATTGCCATTGGTCACAAACCCAATACCGATTTATTTGTAGGCCAACTCGATATGAACAATGGGTACATCAAGACCCATTCGGGCCTTCAGGGTAACGCCACCGCCACCAATATCCCTGGTGTCTTTGCCGCTGGTGATGTGCAAGACCACATCTATCGCCAAGCGATTACCAGTGCAGGCACAGGCTGTATGGCAGCCCTTGATGCTCAGCGCTATTTAGAGGCGCTGGAATAAAGTGCTAGGCGCTTAGCGCCAATAGAGCCAACTCTGGCGAACGATCTAGTATTCGGAGTAAGGCTTTAGCTGCGCCCGTGGGAGCCCTCTTGCCTTGCTCCCAGTTGCGAATCGTTTCAATGGGGACACCAATCTTCCTGGAAAAATCTTGTTGAGATAAGCCCATTTTCTTGCGAACTCGAGCCGCATACTTACCAGCATCACGCATTGCTAAGTCGTCATCTATTTTTTTATGGCGCGCAATATCGATCTCAGTTGTCGCATCCAATAACTTTTTATTGATACGCCCCCTAGATTTCTTTTTTGGGGCATTTAAATCAACACTAATTCGAACTTTTTTCATAAAAATAAGAGTAGTTCAATGAACTACTATTGTCAAACAAAAAACCCAGACATAGTCTGGGTTCTCTGCACTATCTCTCTCGAGATTTAACGCATCACTGGTAAGAGTGGCACGATTAAGAGAGCCACGATGTTGATGATCTTAATCAGTGGGTTCACTGCAGGGCCTGCAGTGTCTTTGTATGGATCGCCAACGGTGTCACCGGTCACTGCAGCTTTGTGAGCCTCAGATCCCTTGCCACCGAAGTTACCTTCTTCAATGTACTTCTTCGCGTTATCCCATGCACCGCCACCGGTACACATCGAGATCGCCACAAAGAGTCCAGTAATGATGGTGCCCATGAGTAAGCCGCCGAGCGCTGCGGGTCCCAAGAACAAACCAACCAAGATAGGCACAACCACCGGTAAGAGTGATGGAACGATCATCTCTTTAATCGCGGCCGAGGTGAGCATGTCCACTGCTTTGCCATACTCTGGCTTGGATGTGCCTTCCATGATGCCGGGGATTTCTCTAAATTGACGACGCACTTCCTCAACCACCGCGCCAGCGCAACGACCGACTGCTTCCATGGCCATCGCTCCAAACAAGTAAGGGATCAGGCCACCAATAAAGAGGCCAATGATTACCATATGATTGGAAAGATCAAAGGTCACTTGTTGACCAATCGCTTCTAACGCGTGGGTGTAGTCGGCAAAGAGAACTAAGGAGGCAAGACCGGCTGAGCCAATCGCATAGCCTTTGGTAACTGCCTTAGTGGTATTGCCTACCGCATCCAATGGGTCGGTAATATCGCGCACGGAGTCAGGCAAGCCTGCCATCTCGGCAATACCACCGGCGTTATCGGTAATTGGGCCATAGGCATCCAAGGCAACCACAATACCTGCTAAAGACAACATCGAGGTTGCAGCGACGGCAATGCCATACAAACCTGCTAAGTAGTACGCAGCAAAAATTGCGATACAGACAAAGATCACAGGATAGGCAGTTGAGCGCATCGACACACCTAAACCAGCAATGATGTTTGTGCCATGACCTTTGGTCGAGGCTTCAGCAATGTGTTTGACGGGTTTGTAATCCGTACCGGTGTAGTACTCGGTGATCCAGACCAAGCCAGCAGTTAAGAGTAGACCAACAATAGCCGAACCAAACAAGCGCCACTGACTACCGGGGATCCCTAAGGCATCATCGGGAATGATCCAGTTGGTCACAAAATAGAAGCCCACTAAAGAGATCACTCCAGAGATGATTAGTCCCTTATATAAAGCTGGCATGACATTTTTCATGCCAGG
>JAIXPN010000001.1 GCA_027486235.1 Burkholderiaceae bacterium | reverse complement strand
CATGGAATTGCTTGTCATACCTGCACTTCGGACTTGCAACTTTCTTTGGTTTTAAGTCCCAACTCAGCTAGCAATTGACGGTCTGCGGCAGCCTCTGGATTGCCGGTTGTGAGCAGGTGATCACCATAGAAAATTGAGTTAGCACCCGCCTGAAAACACATCGCTTGAATGGCTTTGCCAAGCTCTTGTCGCCCTGCGGACAAACGTACCCTAGCTTTTGGCATCGTGATGCGGGCAACAGCAATTGTGCGCACAAACTCTAGGGGATCTAATTTGGGTTGCTCCGCAAGAGGGGTTCCAGCGACCGGAACCAGATGGTTAATGGGAACGGACTCTGGATAAGGATCTAAATTAGCTAAGCGAGCTAGAAAAGCAACACGCTGCTCCCGACTTTCCCCCATACCCACAATACCCCCGCAGCAAACCGACATCCCCGCATCGCGGACATTCTGCAAGGTATCTAGTCGGTCTTGATAGGTTCTGGTTTGTATTACATTGGGATAAAAATCTTCGCTGGTATCCAGATTATGGTTATAGAAATCAAGGCCAGCATCCCTTAATGATCGAGCCTGGGCGGCTTCCAACATTCCAAGAGTGGCGCAGGTTTCCAGGCCTAGAGCCTTTACTCCCTTAATCATTTCAACCACTTTTTCTACATCGCGATCCTTGGGCTCACGCCAAGCAGCACCCATACAAAATCGATTGGAGCCAGCCGCTTTGGCAGCCCTAGCAGCCTCCAAAACCTCCTCAAGATCCAATAACTTAGTGGCTTTAACATCCGTATGGTAACGAGCGGCTTGGGGGCAATAACCACAGTCCTCGGGACAACCGCCGGTTTTAATCGACAACAAAGTAGCCAACTCCACATCGCCCTCTGGAAAATGCTGGCGGTGGGTCTTTTGGGCCAGAAACATCAACTCATTAAATGGCAGCTCATATAAATCAGCAATTTGTCCAATGGTCCAAGCTAGCCCCGTCTTTGTTACCGGCGCTCGTTTTGCCTGAACTAAAGGTGAAATAGTTTGCGAAACAGACATGGTTTTATATGGCTTTAACTCTAAAACCAATAACATAACAGATATAACGTATGTATCCCAAAATGAATGTTCCAATAAGCCCATGAATAGCCCGACCAATCAAATTGACTGGGTAGCGCGAAGCCTTGCATCGGTATGGCACCCCTGTACCCAAATGAAACATCATGAAGACTATCCTTTGGTAGCCATCCAACGCGGTCAAGGTCCGTGGTTATTCGACGCACAAGACAACCGATTTCTAGATTGCATTAGTTCCTGGTGGACCAATTTATTTGGTCATGCTCATCCTAAGATCAATCAGGCCATTATTGAACAACTCAATACCATTGAGCACGTCATGTTGGCTGGTTTTACACATCAACCGGTAATTGAGCTATCAGAACGCCTAAGTCAACTAACACAGGGACAATTAGGCCACGCGTTTTATGCTAGCGATGGAGCATCTGCCATTGAGATTGCCCTCAAGATGAGTCATCACTTCTGGAAAATACAAGGTAAATCTGAGAAAAAGAAATTTGTTTGTTTGCGCAATAGCTATCACGGTGAAACCTTGGGTGCGCTTGCTGTCACCGATGTCGCTCTTTTCAAAGAGGCCTATGGCTCGCTTTTGCAGAATGTTTATGTCGTTATGTCACCGGATGCACGCCAAGCAAGAATCGGGGAGAGTGCTGAAGATATTAGCGAGCAAGCGATTGCTGCGCTAGAGAGTTGTTTAAAACAACATCATCACGATATCTCTGCACTAGTCATTGAACCGCTAGTCCAGTGCGCAGGTCAAATGGCAATGCACTCAGCCACTTATGTTAAAGAAGCGGCTCTACTGTGCAAACAGTATGATGTCCACCTCATTGCCGATGAAATCGCAGTAGGCTGCGGACGGACTGGCACGTTCTTTGCGTGCGAACAAGCAGGTGTTTGGCCTGACTTCCTAACCCTGTCTAAGGGGATCAGCGCAGGCTATCTACCCCTATCCATTTGTCTGACACGTGATTCAATCTATGGGGCTTTTTATGGAGATCATTTAAATCAAGCATTTCTTCACTCTCATTCCTATACAGGCAACCCACTCGCTTGTCGAGCGGCGTTGGCTGGCCTGGATATCTTTGAGAATGAACAGGTTCTTCTCAAGAATCAAGAGCGGGCACTGAAGATTGGAGAAGCATTTTCATGGACAAAGGACGATGAACGTATTGAACATGTTCGTCAACAAGGCATGATCCTTGCCTTTGATATTCAGGAGTGCTATATCGAACATCCAGAGATCTTCTCAAAAGAACTATTTCAAAAGGGAATGCAGGCAGGTGTTTTAATTAGGCCGATTGGACAAACGGTCTATGTCATGCCGCCTTATATTCTGAGCGATGCTGAAATCGAATTTATGGGGAAGAGCATTCACCGTGCTCTTGGGCCATGCCTGCGCCTTAGCGCAAAATAGATTAGAAAATGATCCAGTAATCATGTCATTTGCCAAAAACCAAATTATCAAAGAGCTCAACGCGCTTGATGAACAATTTCTCAGGCGCAGGCTTCGTTCTGTTGATTCCCCTTGTGGTACCCGCTTAAGGATTGCGGGCCGAGAACTACAAGCGTTTTGTAGTAATGACTATCTAGGTTTTGCTAATCATCCCGACTTAATTAGTGCCATTGCTAAAGGTGCTAGCCAATTTGGCGTGGGAAGTGGCGCATCTCATCTGATTAGTGGTCATCATCAAATCCATGATGCACTTGAAGAAAAACTGGCCTCTACACAAGCAAACGCGATACCTGGAGCAAAGGCTTTATTCTTTTCAACTGGCTATCTAGCCAATATCAGTGCCATCACTGGACTTAGTAAGCTCAATAATCAACAAACGCGCCTCTATTCAGCTGCGCTCAATCATGCCTCACTCATTGATGGCCTAAGACTAGCCAAGGGACATGCAAATACGGATTTATTTATTTTTGATCACCACAATCTTGATTCCTTAAAGGAGGAGCTCAAAAATGATTCTTCCGAGCATAAGCTGATCATAACCGATGGTGTTTTTAGTATGGATGGCGATCTGGCACCCATTGCTACATTACTCCAATTGGCTGAAGATTATGATGCCCTGCTACTCGTAGATGATGCGCATGGCTTTGGTGTTTTAGGTAAATATGGTTATGGGATTTTAGAAGGTAGCGGTTTATGTTCAGAGCGGCTGATTTACATTGGCACACTCGGTAAGGCTGCTGGTCTTAGTGGAGCGTTTGTTTGCGCAAATGAACTATTGATTGAATGGCTTATTCAAAAAGCACGGCCCTACATTTACAGTACTGCCAGCTCTCCCGCTTTAGCCTATGCATTAATTCGTAGTCTTGAGCTTATTGAAGGTTCAGAGGGGCAAGAGCGGCGTGAGAGTCTGAAAAGCAATATAGCGCTTTGGAAACAACTGACACAGTTTAAGGTTTGGAACAAATTAAATTCGGATACTGCGATTCAACCGATTGTCGTGGGGGGTAATGAAATTGCTCTACAAATAGCTAAAGAGCTAGACCTCGCAGGGTATTGGATTCCTGCAATTCGGCCTCCAACCGTGCCAAAAGGTATGGCTCGCTTACGCATGACACTTTCTGCCACACATACTCACACCCAAATACGCGCACTCTCCGAAACCCTCTTAAGTCTTGAGACACGTCTTGAGGTAAACAAACAATGAGTTTGTCGCATTCCTATTTTGTTACTGGTACCGATACAGAAATTGGCAAAACTTTAGTAACGGCAGCATTTGTATACAAACTAAATCGACCTGAGTTTGGTACTGCCTCTGCCTATAAGCCGCTCGTAGCGGGTACTTATATCGACCAGGACGGCCAAACAAAAAATGAGGATATTGAAACCTACCTGATTGCAGGGGACAATTTGATTGGCAGAGAATTACTCTGCCCTTATGTCCTGAGCTTTCCAGCAGCACCTCACTTATTAGCCAAAGAACAGGGGGTCACCTTAGATCTACAAAAAATGCATGATGGCTTTCAGGCGATTGAACGCAAAGTAGATCATGTGATCGTTGAAGGAGCGGGTGGCTTCCTTACCCCAATGAATGAAACACAAGATCTCTCCGATTTTGCGAAGTTAATCAATCTACCCATTATTTTGACTGTGGGTATTCGTCTGGGTTGCCTTAATCACACCCTACTAACGATTGAGGCCATTGAGAAAAGAGGCTTACGCGTAGCTGGCTGGGTTGCAAACTGTATGAGCTATGAAATGCCATACCGCGAGGAAAACATCAATACCCTTCGTAACCGGATGAGCGCACCCCTACTTGGAGTGATTGAGCCGCTACCGAACTACTTACAAAAATCAATGAACGCCCCTTATTCCCTCGAGGCGATCAAATTTGCTGCGGACTCACTAATCCTGCCGAGCTAATTTAATTGATTTAATGTGAATTAGATTCATCACGCAGAACTCGGCGCAAGATCTTGCCCACATTATTTTTTGGCAGACTTTCTCTAAACTCAATTTGTGTTGGGCGCTTGTAGTGTGTCAGTTCACGGTTACACACATCCATAATCAGACTCTCAGTGACATTGGAGTCTTCGCGAACTACAAATAATTTCACTGCTTCCCCAGATGAGGCTTGTTGGACACCAACAACTGCACACTCCATCACGCCTGGGATTGACGCAACGACATCCTCAACCTCATTCGGATAAACATTAAAACCGGCTACTAAGATCATATCTTTCTTACGATCGACAATCTTAAAGAAACCAGCCTCATCCATCACACCAATATCACCTGTTCTAAAGTAACCATCAGAGCCTAATACATTAGAGGTTTCACTCTCCTGCTGCCAATAACCTGACATAACCTGTGGACCGCGAATATAAATTTCGCCAACCTGCCCTGCGGGCAATTCTCGCCCTTCTTCATCCCGAATACACATCTCAGTATCAGGAAGCGGTAAGCCAATTGAGCCTGTAAATTCTTGCGCGAGTGGTGTATTACAAGAAGCTACTGGCGAGGTTTCCGATAAGCCATAGCCTTCCGTAATCACCGTACCCGTTAATGCTTGCCAACGCTCCGCTACAGATCGTTGCACTGCCATGCCTCCGCCAATGGTTAATGCCCAGCGAGAGAAGTCCAACTCAGCAAATTTAGGGTTATTGAGTAAAGCCTGAAACAAGGTATTAACTCCTGGGAACAAATTTATTTCTGGAAACTCTTTCAAAATACCAATCAAGTTGGCTAAATCACGGGCGTTGGGAACCAAAAGGATACGCGCCCCTAGACGCATACCCAAGAGACCGCAACCTGTTAATGCAAAGATGTGATACATCGGTAATGCACATAAAAAATGCCATGCTTCAATAGTCTTTCGTTGTTCAATTGGTTTTAGCCAGGCTTCGATCTGTAAGACATTTGCAATTAAATTACGGTGAGTCAGGATTGCGCCTTTTGATACTCCAGTGGTTCCACCGGTGTACTGAAGAAGGGCAATATCGTTCTGCGAGATAACTGGCTTTTGATAAGGTAATTGTGCGCCACGATCAAGCGCTTGACTAAATTGAATACTGTGCAAATGATTAGGTAAAACATATGGAAGTACCTTGCGCTTGAATGTCCGAATAAAACGATCCAACCATGGTCCTTTCCAACCTAACATCTCAGCAATGCTAGTGATGACCACATGTTTGAGCGCAATGGATTGTCCTTCAATAGCAAATGCATCCTCCAAGGTTTTTCCAAAATGCTCCAACAAAACAATTGCTTCTGCACCGCAATCACTTAATTGGGCAGATAACTCACGGGGTGTATACAGAGGATTAATACTGACAACAATGTATCCCGCTCGCAATACTCCATATAAGGCGATCGGATACTGCGGGATGTTGGGCAACATGATTGCAATCCGTGCACCCTTCTCCAAACCCAAACTCTGGAGATAGATTGCAAGTTTTTTAGAAGCGAGATCAATATCTCGATAGCTAAAGTGCTTGCCCATACACCAATATGCAGGCCGATTCGCATACCTTGTAAAAGACTCCTCCAAAAGATCTAAAAGAGATCCATACGAGTCGTAATGAAGGCGTTGCGCCACTCCAGCAGGATAGGATAAAAGCCAGGGTTTATCTGTAATCATCAGTATTTATTACACTTTTTATAAGACAAATATACCTTTACGCTTAGTGTATCGCTTTGGGCTAAGATTGTTGTATGAGAATTCTCCCTGAAATCCTTGAATCTGCCGAATCGATTGCACAAATCCGGCGCAATATACATGCTCATCCAGAGTTGCGGTTTGAAGAAAAGCGTACCGCTGAGTTGGTGGCTGAAGCTCTCTCGAGCTGGGGAATCCCCGTATTTAAGGGATTGGGTAAAACGGGGGTTGTCGGCCGACTGGATGGAGACCTTGGTCCAGGCAAAATGATCGGTTTACGGGCTGACATGGATGCCCTGCCCTTGCAAGAAAAAAATACTTTTGCCCATGCCTCAACCAATCCCGGGAAAATGCATGCATGTGGCCATGATGGCCATACCGCCATGCTCTTAGGTGCCGCGCAATACCTATCTAACCATCGCGAGTTTAAAGGGAGTGTGATCTTTATCTTCCAGCCCGCCGAAGAGGGTGGTGCTGGTGCTCAAGAGATGATTGAAGATGGTCTCTTTGAACAATTTCCATGCGATGCTGTCTTTGGTCTGCATAACTGGCCAGGTCTAGACGAAGGTCATTTTGGAGTAACTAATGGCCCCATGATGGCCTCCAGTAACGAGTTCTCGATTGAGATTCAAGGCAAAGGGGGCCACGCTGCCCTTCCTCATAATAGTGCCGACCCCATCATGGCTGGAGTGCAAATTGCTCAAGCCCTACAAACTATTATTACGCGCAATAAGCGACCTGTGGATGCAGCAGTTATTTCTATTACACAGTTTCATGCTGGTAAAACAAGTAATGTCATTCCGGATACGGCCATGTTAGGTGGAACGGTACGAACTTTTACACTCGAAGTATTAGACTTGATTGAGCGTCGTCTTCACGAAATCGCTAATCAAGTAGCAGGCGCATTTGACTGTAAAGCGAATATTGAATTCAAGCGCAATTACCCACCCCTCATTAATCATGAGAGGGAGACTCTGTTTGCGAGTCATGTAATGAAAGAGTTGGTTGGTGAGGCGCGTGTGAATACGCGCATTGATCCTACGATGGGGGCTGAAGACTTTGCCTTTATGCTCCTCAAAAAACCAGGTTGCTATGTTTTTTTAGGGAACGGTGATGGCGATCATCGCATGACTGGTCACGGTATGGGGCCATGCCATTTGCATAATCCCTCCTATGACTTCAATGATGCTTTAATTCCCGTAGGCGTTAATTACTGGGTCCGTTTAGCCCAAACTTTCTTGGCCTAAAGAAGCCAAGAATCCCTACCGATTCTTAAATTGAGCAGGTCGCTTCTCTAAGAAAGCAGCCATGCCCTCTTTTTGATCCTCAGTGCCAAAACAAGCATGAAATAGACGTCTCTCAAAGCGAATGCCCTCACTCAAGCTCATCTCGAATGCCACATTGACACTTTCTTTAATCATCATTAAGGTTAGTAATGGCATCGCTGCAATGGTTTGTGCGATCGCCTTCGCTTCAGTCATTAGTTGAGCGGCGGGATAAATACGCGCGACCAGACCACTACGCTCCGCCTCTGCGGCATCCATCATGCGTCCGGTTAAACAGAGATCCATCGCCTTTGATTTTGAAACAGCACGCGTCAGCCTCTGGGTGCCACCAGATCCTGGAACAATCCCAAGCTTTACCTCAGGCTGAGCAAATTTTGCATTATCAGCAGCAATAATCATGTCACACATCATGGCGAGTTCACAGCCACCGCCTAAAGCATAGCCAGAGACTGCAGCAATCACTGGTTTACGAACCTTAGTGAGCGTTTCCCAATTACGACTTATGAAGTTATTTCGATAAGTCTCTTGGAAATCGAGTTGTGCCATCTTGCCAATATCAGCACCTGCAGCAAATGCTTTTTCACTACCCGTAATGATCATGCAAGCAATAGAATCATCGGCATCAAACTTTAGTAATGCCGCACCAAGCTCGTTCATTAACTCATCGTTGAGAGCATTAAGAACTTGTGGGCGATTAAGAGTGATGATGGCAACCTTACCCTCGGTCTCCGTCAAGATCGTGTTGTATGACATGATTAATCCCTTCTTGGTAGCAATAGCCAAACACGGCCATTTTGCTTCATTCTGCCAGCCAACTCACCCGCCTCATCCCCAGTACCCCAGAAGTAATCAACACGAACAGGCCCAACAATTGCTTTACCAGTATCTTGAGCCATTACCAGACGCCGCAGAGGCTGATTACTTAAAGGTCGAGTGGTTTCCAAGAAAATAGGTGCTCCAAGGGGAATTGCCCTAGGATCAATTGCAACGCTCCGTCCCGGGCTCAGTGGAACACCCAAGGCGCCAATTGGGCCTAAATCCTCATTGGCCGATAGAGGCAGCTCTTTAAAAAAGACAAAGCGAGGATTGGCGTTGAGCATTTCTTGAACCTTATTGGGGTTTCGCTTTGCCCATTCAGAAATTCCTTGCATCGTAGCCTCTGAGCGAGTAATTTCTTTGCGCTCTAATAACCACTGTGCGCTGGATTTGAATGGTTGATCATTCGTTCCAGCAAAACCGAAGCGAACGATCTGGCCGTTATCTAAACGAATCTTTCCAGACCCCTGAACTTGCATCGATGCTG
>JAIXPN010000030.1 GCA_027486235.1 Burkholderiaceae bacterium | reverse complement strand
GTTGCTAGCGCACCAGTGTACGTCCTTGCAATTCAATACTTTGATTTGCAGACAGGTAAAAAAACGACCGCCCCTGCCTTTATTGGCGATATGGGCTTAGTAGACTCGATGTGGAATCTCATTTGCAGCCCGCCTATTTGCGCCCAGATCAGCATTAGCGAACAACTACCTGCACTCAAAGATAGAAAGGCCCTGGCCGAACTGAGCCAGAGCCTGATTGCAGCGCAACTGCGCGATACCCTTTAGAAGGTGGCGCGCACCCCCACCATGAGGCTGCGACCGGGTTGGGGTGCATACAAACGCACTGCCATTGGGGTGGTAGCAAAACGGATTTGCTCGTTGAGCAAGTTACGCAAATTAAGGTAGCCCGTCCAGCTGATCTTATTAATCTTCTCGGTATACGACAAACCGGCGTTCAATAAGTTATAGCTGGGAGTAGGGCCCACTTCCCAAGAGGCCAATCGATTTTGCTCAAAGCTATAGGTGTAGCTGGCATTGGCTAGCCACTTATCTTTTTGCTGGGCCAGCTGAAGTCCGACACGAGGGGCTGGTTGCAAAGGTAAATTACCGCCCGTATCAAAGGTGCCCTGCGAAGCATCTGCAAATAAACGGGCGCCACTTCCAAATTGATTCCAGTTGTAGGTCAATTCAGCCTCGGCTCCTTTGATGGTGGCAGCGGCTTGTTGGGTAACCACTACGCTAAAGTTTTCTTCTACAGCTCTTGCATTAATGTAGTTGCCATAAATGTAGTTATTGAACTTATTGACGTAGACACTGGCTTTACCACGCACCTTACCTAATACTTTCTGCGCTGTTAGTTCAAGATTGTGGGAAGTCTCTTTAGATAAATTGGAATTACCTACTACAAAGGTGGCAGTTGCCTCATGTACACCATAGGCATAGAGTTCTTGCGCACTCGGGGCCCGTTGCGATACGGTGTAGGCTGCACCCAAACCATAGCCATGCACTAAGTTCCACAAGCCGCCAGCAGAATAGGACATCAGGTTGAAATTACGGTTTTCTGCGGTTGGTGTAATAGATGCCGGGGTTGTTGCATTGGGTTCATAGATCGTTGCCGTGTTGGGATTTTGACTAACATTGTCGTAGCGCAATCCCACATTTGCCTGCAGCGCTCCCCAGCGACCTTCCTCAATCCAATAAAGGGCATTGGAGTTGGTTTTGGTTGACGGAACAATCGCATAGCTACCGCTGGCTAAATCGGTAGCTTCGAGGGATGCACGGGTGACTTGCGCGCCAATATTGCCTTTCCATCCCATGAAATTCTTATGGGATAAATCCAGGCGGGCTTCATTAGCGATGTTTTTCCATAGGGCAGCAGCAACGCCATCGGGCCCGAATTCAGTATGGTTGTAATTGCTATTGGCGGCACTGAACTTGATTGCAGAGAAGTTGCCAAACGGGTCGCGCGTTTCATGCTGGAAGTCATAGCGATTTTGCGATTGGTTAATTGCGCCGCCCTCTGGGGTTGGGATGCCGTAGTTGTTATTTAAGCGCTCAATCGATATGCCGGTATAGCCTGACTTACCAATATAGGAAGCGCCAAAACCGAGATTGTTTTGATTGTTAAAGGAGTTTGGTAGTTTGCCGGTGTAATTATTGTCTGCTCCTCCGGGCGGGACGCTCCATCCTGCTGCCGGTTCTCCCTGGGATTGGGTAGAGCTTCCTGGAAAGCGGTAGTTTTGCGCATTGTTGATGGCGGTATCCAAGTGCAATGCAATTGACCCAACCGATCCTTCCAATACACCGGATGCTGCTCTGCCATTGTTAACGGTCTCATAACTGGTGTTGGCTACCCCTGATAGTTGCTCCGGCAAGGTTGTGTGTATGCGTTCATTCACCACATTGACTAGGCCACCGCTGGAGCCTGAGCCATACTTTAAGGCAGCAGCTCCACGCAAGATTTCAATTTGTTGTGCATTTTGCAATGGCGTTGCTACGGCGTGATCGGCCGAGATGCTCGACACATCACCTACCGAGAGACCGTTTTGCAAAATCTGCACGCGTGCGCCCTCTAGGCCCCGAATAACCGGGCGGGAAGAACCAACGCCATAACCGGTTGCCGATACCCCAAGCTCGTTGCCTAAGGTTGCTCCTAAAGTGGTGCCCAGCTTATCCAGAAGTTCATTGCCCTGCAGAATTTTGGTTGGCGTGAGGATGCTGAGATTGCTTTCTTGTGAGCCAGTTGCTTCAATTTGTAGATTGGGATTGCTGCTGCTTTGGGCGTAAGCAATAACAGAAAAAGACACAGTCAGTGTGGTGGTTAGGCTAACTGATTTGAGTAAGCCAAACGCATTTCGCTTTGCTACAAGCGATCGAGAATTCATCTTCATAAAAAGCTCCAATTGCGCCACGGCATTGCAGTGGCGAAACAATACATGGCAGTAAATAGCTGCCGCTTAGGGGTTTACAACTGGAGGGATTGCGGCGGAGCGCGAGATTGGTAGTGACTTAAGACTGCGCCAGTATTAAAAACGGCGCTATAGATAATCGGTTCGGTCGCCAGTGCTTGAACCGCAGTGATGGCTATGCCAGCGCTTGAAACAAAACCGGCTAAGGTGAGTGCATCAAATAGTAAACAATTGGCATTAATGTGGTCTGCATGAGGCGCCTCTGCATGGTGATGCGCATCGCAGTCATCATGCTCAAGGGCTAATTCAGATAAGCCAAACTGGGGTGCTTGAGTCTGTCCGGTATGGGGGTGAGCAATGCTGTGTTGATAGCCCAGCCAGTGGGTGCCCAAGAGGCTGATGGTGAGGAAAGCAATTGCAAGACAAGCCCGAGCAGGACGCTGGATTTGAGTGGCAAAAAAGGCTTTCATAGGGGCAAATGGTACAGGAAATGCCTAGTGGGTCCAATACTGTGTAAAATAGCGATTCCGTCGGAGTGTAGCGCAGCCTGGTAGCGCACCTGCTTTGGGAGCAGGGGGTCCAAGGTTCGAATCCTTGTACTCCGACCACTTTTCCTTCCCAGCTTGCCTAGCGTTTTAGGTTCAACCTATACCTGCTTATTGAGCCGCTTTTTTAGCCCGCAAGGACAGCAGCGCAATCACACCCACCAGCATCACATACAGCGAAATCGTCACCGCACCTTTACTGTGCGCATACGCAAAGCTCGAGTAAGCCAAATACGCGCAAGATGCGCAAAACACCATCGGCGTTAGAGGGTAGAGTGGAACGCTAAATTCCCGCTTGGTATGGGGGTGCTTAAAACGCAGAATAAATACAGAGATGCCGACAAGGAAGAGGAAGCTCCAAAAAACCGGGGCTGTAAATTCCACCATGGCCTCAAAACCATCGGACTGGAGCGCGCCAAAACAGACGAGCGCAACGCAAATACTTCCTTGAACGATGTAAGCGAGGCTAGGGGATCCGCGCTTGGCTTCCCAGCGCCCCATAAAGCGCAGGCCATACCAATCTTCGCCCATCGCAAAGTTGGTGCGAGCGCCGACGATCATGGTGGCGTTAATGCTGGTGAGCGCGGCAACCGCTACAAAAAGGCCGAGGAGTTTTTCACCAATCGGACCAAAGGCAAGACCCAGTAAATCCGCAGGCGCTGCTTTACTGCTGGCGAGCTGTTGCATGCCTAGACCGCTGATCAAAGCCCAGTTGACTAAAAGGTAAATAACGGTGATGAGTAATAAGCTAAACACAATGACGTACACCACGGTCTTGCTGCCACCCTTTACTTCAGCCGAAATGTAAGCAGATTCATTCCAGCCGCCAAAGGTGAGTAGCACAAACACCATGGCAAGGCCAAGTAAGCCTAGC
>JAIXPN010000137.1 GCA_027486235.1 Burkholderiaceae bacterium | reverse complement strand
TAAATCATGGCAAATACGCAATCTAATTCAAAGGTCAAGGTTCAATTGGTGCGCAGCTTAATCGGTACTCGCGAGAGTCATCGTGCAACTGTCCGCGGCCTAGGCCTTGGTCGCCTTAACTCGGTTTCTGAGCTGCAGGATAGCCCTGCAGTTCGGGGAATGATTAATAAAGTCTCTTACCTTGTGAAAGTGATCGGGTAAATCGATGCAATTAAATACTATTAAACCTGCTGCTGGTGCAAAGCGTCCTCGCCGTCGTGTTGGTCGCGGTATTGGTTCCGGCCTGGGTAAAACTGCTGGCCGTGGCCATAAAGGCCAAAAGTCACGTTCAGGTGGATTTCATAAAGTTGGTTTTGAGGGCGGACAGATGCCGATGTATCGTCGCCTCCCAAAGCGCGGCTTTATTTCCCTGACCCGTCGCTTTGTTGGTCAAGTAACACTCTCTGACCTAGAGCGCATTGGCTTGGCAGAAGTTGATCTGGTTGCTCTAAAGCAGCACGGCCTTGCTGGTGAGCAGATCAATGCAGTGAAAGTAATTAAGACTGGCGAAATTAAGCGGGCAGTAACTCTTAAGGGTTTAACTGCAAGCGCTGGCGCAAAAGCTGCAATTGAAGCGGCTGGTGGCAAGGTTCTCGAGCAAGTTTAAGGATTTATGGCCCTCGGTTCTTCTAACGTCTCTAGTCTGACACCATCTGGAAACAAGTTTGGCGACTTGCGTCGCCGCTTGATCTTTTTGGTATTGGCATTGATCGTCTTTCGAATCGGCGCACACATCCCTGTTCCCGGAATCGATCCAGATCAACTCGCCAAGTTGTTTACCGAGCAAAAAGATGGCATTTTGGGGATGTTTAATCTGTTCTCAGGAGGCGCCTTATCGCGCTTCACCGTTTTTGCTTTAGGCATCATGCCTTATATTTCTGCATCGATCATCATGCAGTTAATGACGATTGTGCTCCCCTCATTAGAGGCTATGAAAAAAGAGGGTCAGGCAGGACAGCGTAAGATCACCCAGTACACTAGATATGCAACTGTATTTTTAGCAACCTTCCAGGCAATCGGTATTTCCATAGCCCTTGAATCACAACCAGGCCTTGTTCTTAATCCTGGCCCAATGTTCCAATTTAATACTGTCGTTACCTTAGTAACCGGAACCATGTTTTTGATGTGGCTTGGAGAGCAAATTACCGAGCGGGGTTTGGGTAACGGTATATCTATCATTATTTTTGCTGGAATTGTTTCAGGACTGCCAAGTGCCTTAGCAAGCTTATTAGAGTTAGTTCGTACCGGCTCCATGAATATTCTTTCAGCAATTTTGATTGTTGTTATCGTGATTGCGGTTACTTATTTTGTTGTATTTGTAGAGCGTGGTCAGCGCCGTATCTTGGTGAACTATGCCAAGCGCCAGGTTGGCAACAAAATCTACGGCGGACAGTCCTCTCACTTGCCTTTGAAGCTAAATATGGCCGGTGTGATCCCACCTATTTTTGCGTCGTCTATTATTTTGTTCCCAGCTACGATTGCAGGTTGGTTTACTGCCGGTGAGCCAACCAATGTGGTGAGTCGGGTTGTAAAGGATTTGGCAGCGACTTTGGCTCCAGGTCAGCCGGTTTATATCATTTTGTATGCAGCAGCGATTATTTTCTTCTGCTTTTTCTACACCGCCTTGGTCTTTAATAGCCGTGACACTGCAGACAACCTTAAAAAGAGTGGCGCCTTTGTGCCCGGTATTCGTCCAGGAGATCAAACCGCACGTTATATCGACAAGATCTTGGTGCGTTTAACTTTGGCTGGCGCGATTTATATGGTTTTGGTGTGCCTATTACCCGAGTTCTTGGTATTGAAGTACAACGTACCGTTTTACTTTGGTGGCACATCGCTATTAATTATTGTGGTGGTTGCAATGGACTTTATGGCTCAGGTGCAATCGTTTGTAATGCAACAACAGTATGGCTCTTTGATGAAGAAGGCCAACTTTAAGATGGGACCCACTCTTTAACTATGCCTAAAGATGATGTGATTCAGATGGCGGGTGAGATTGTTGAAAACTTACCCAATGCCATGTTTAGGGTGAAGTTAGAGAATGGGCATGTAGTTTTAGGTCATATTTCTGGAAAGATGCGGATGCACTAC
This sequence comes from Burkholderiaceae bacterium, assembly GCA_027486235.1. Lineage (GTDB taxonomy): Bacteria > Pseudomonadota > Gammaproteobacteria > Burkholderiales > Burkholderiaceae > Polynucleobacter > Polynucleobacter hoetzingerianus. The sequence continues at coordinate 13,116 of JAIXPN010000137.1, read as the reverse complement.
ATCCGTATTTTGCCGGGAGATAAAGTAACAGTGGAAATGACCCCATACGATTTAACGCGCGCAAGAATTATCTTCCGCGCAAAGTAAGGATTATTAAAGAGGTGAATGATGAAAGTGTTGGCATCCGTTAAATGTATTTGCCGTAATTGCAAAATCATCAAGCGTAAGCGCGTGGTGCGTGTGATCTGCTCGTCCGATCCACGTCATAAGCAGCGTCAAGGTTAATTCGGTTAAGTAGAGGAATTTATATGGCACGTATCGCTGGGGTAAACATCCCAAATCATCAACATACCGTAATCGGCTTAACTGCGATTTTTGGTATTGGCAAGGCACAAGCTCTCAAGATCTGTGAGAGCACAGGTGTTGCCATTGATAAAAAGGTAAAAGATCTCACTGACGCCGAATTAGAAAAGCTGCGTGATGAGGTTGGTAAGCGCACCACCGAAGGTGATTTGCGTCGTGAAGTAACGATGAACATCAAGCGTTTGATGGATCTCGCATGTTATCGCGGTATTCGTCATCGCAAAGGTTTACCGGTTCGTGGTCAACGTACAAAAACAAATGCGCGCACACGCAAAGGCCCACGTAAGGCCGGCGTTGCATTGAAGAAGGGATAAAGAATGGCAAAAGCACAACAAACTGCTGCAAACGCTAGCGCTCAACGCGCTCGTAAAAAGGTTAAAAAGAACGTCGCTGATGGCATTGCTCACGTTCACGCCTCCTTTAACAACACCATCGTAACTATTACCGATCGTCAAGGTAATGCATTGTCATGGGCAACTTCTGGCGGTCAAGGTTTTAAAGGATCCCGTAAGTCGACTCCATTCGCAGCGCAGGTTGCTGCTGAAGTTGCTGGTAAGGCTGCCATCGAATGTGGTATTAAAAATTTAGAAGTGCAAATCAAGGGCCCTGGCCCTGGTCGCGAGTCTGCGGTGCGCGCTTTAAATTCTCTCGGGATCAAAATTGTTGAGATTCAGGACGTTACTCCTGTGCCTCACAACGGTTGCCGCCCACCAAAGCGTCGTCGTATTTAAGAAAGTTTAGTAGTACTAAGGGGCTGGATTTGCCAGCCATTGTTTAATAAGCCCACTGTTTGTTTGAAGTTAAAGCGAACTCACCACGGTTGAAAGACTGTGGCATAGAAAGGAAGGAATCGTGGCACGTTACTTAGGCCCTAAGGCCAAATTATCCCGTCGGGAAGGTACCGACTTATTTTTAAAGAGTGCTCGTCGTGCATTGTCTGACAAGTGCAAATTAGATAGCAAACCAGGTCAGCACGGACGCACTTCGGGTTCACGCACATCTGACTTTGGTAATCAGTTACGCGAAAAGCAAAAGGTAAAACGGATTTACGGTGTTTTAGAGCGCCAATTCCGTCGCTATTTTGCTGAGGCAGAGCGTCGCAAAGGCAACACAGGTGAAACCTTATTACAGTTGCTCGAGTCCAGGCTCGATAACGTTGTATACAGAATGGGTTTTGGCTCAACTCGTGCTGAAGCACGTCAGCTGGTTTCGCATGCAGCAATTACTGTTAACGGCAATGTTGTCAACATTCCTTCCATGCAAGTGCGCGCAGGGGATGTTATTGCTATTCGGGAAAAGGCCAAAAAGCAAACTCGTATTCAGGAATCCTTAAATCTTGCGCAGCAAGTAGGAGCAATCAATTGGGTAAGCGTTGATGCTGCAAAACTGGAGGGAACATTTAAACAAGTTCCAGATCGCGATGAAATAAGTGGTGATATCAACGAAAGTTTGATCGTCGAATTGTATTCACGCTAATACAGCATCCCCTTAAGGAAAAGATATCTATGCAAACAAATTTGCTTAAACCAAAAATCATTTCTGTTGAAGCACTTGGTGCTAATCAGGCTAAAGTTGTTATGGAGCCGTTTGAGCGTGGTTATGGCCATACTCTTGGCAATGCTTTGCGCCGCGTATTATTGTCATCCATGGTTGGCTTCGCCCCAACCGAAGTAGCAATTGCAGGCGTAGTGCATGAGTATTCCACCCTAGATGGTGTTCAAGAAGACGTAGTTAATCTTCTGCTGAATCTCAAGGGTGTAGTATTTAAGTTGCAATCGCGCGATGAAGTAACTATTAATCTTCGTAAAGAAGGCCCTGGTGTAGTCTGTGCCAAAGATATTGATCTACCCCATGATGTAGAAATTATCAACCCTGAGCATGTCATTGCCCACCTTTCAGCTGGCGGCAAACTTGATATGCAGATTAAGGTTGAAAAGGGCCGTGGTTATGTTCCTGGCAATATGCGTCAGTATCAAGACGAAGCAACCAAGCTGATTGGCCGCATCGTATTAGACGCATCTTTTAGCCCAGTCAATCGTGTCAGTTACGCAGTTGAGTCTGCTCGTGTCGAACAGCGTACTGATTTAGATCGTTTGGTAATGACCATTGAAACTAATGGCGTGATCTCTCCTGAAGAGTCGATTCGTCAAGCTGCGAGTATCTTGGTTGATCAATTGGTTGTCTTTGCTGCTCTTGAGAGTAGTCAGGTTACCGGTGATTTGGCGCCAAGTCGCTCCACCATGGTTGATCCGTTATTGATGAGACCAGTAGATGATCTAGAGTTAACGGTTCGCTCTGCTAATTGCTTGAAAGCAGAAAATATTTACTACATCGGCGATCTAATTCAGCGTACTGAAAATGAACTATTGAAGACGCCTAATTTAGGTCGTAAATCCTTGAATGAAATCAAGGACGTCTTAGCAGCCCGTGGCTTAAGCCTTGGTATGAAACTGGATAGCTGGCCACCAGCATCGCTCGGGCAATAATTAGAAAGGAAGCATCATGCGTCATGGTAATGGCTTACGCAAATTAAATCGCACTTCATCGCATCGTTTAGCGATGTTGCGCAATATGTCTAATTCTTTAATTGAGCATGAAGTGATTAAGACGACTCTGCCAAAAGCAAAAGAGCTGCGGATGGTTGTTGAGCCTTTAATCACTTTGGGCAAGAAAGATAATTTGGCAAATCGTCGTCTCGCCTTTGATCGTTTGCGCGATCGTGAGATGGTGGCTAAATTATTTACGGAGTTAGGCCCCCGCTATGCAGCTCGCCCAGGAGGCTATTTGCGGATTCTGAAATTTGGATTCCGTCATGGTGATAACGCCCCAATGGCGTTGGTAGAGTTGGTTGATCGTCCGGCCATAGCAGAGGCTTCCGTTCAAGAGACTGCGGCGGCGTAAGTTTGCTTCGGTTATAGTAAAGCCAGGCTTTTAGCCTGGCTTTTTTATTGGATCTCTAAAACAGCATTAGCAAGTCAGCCAATATGAATTCCATTTTGATCGTGATTACTACCTTGCCTAACCTTCAGGAAGCTAAGAACTTGGCAAAGGAATTGATTGAAGAGCGTCTAGCAGCTTGTGTCCAAATACAACCCAGTGTTACGTCGATCTATCGTTGGAATGACCAAGTTTGTGAGGAGAGCGAGGTCCAATTGAGCATCAAGACAACCACCAAACAATGGCTGGCAGTTGAGAGCTACATACAGAAGAACCACCCTTATGATCTCCCAGAGCTTATTGCATTAAGTCCGAGTCAGCACTCCAAGGCCTATGGTGCCTGGGTATCGGCGGAAGTAAAGTGAGTTCAATGAAAAGAATCCTTCTGGCCATTTGTATACATTTTCTCAGTCTCGGACTGTTTATTGGTACTGTCTTTGCTAAAGAATTTTTACCACCAGAGCAGGCATTTGTAGTTGAGGCAACGTGGTTGACAGGTACAAATGAGATAGCAATTGATTATCGTCCGGCCAAAGGTTATTACATTTACAAAGAGTCTTTGCAGTATCGACTTAATCTCAATGATCAAAAAATAACAGTAAAGAATGTTCCATTGCCTCGCGGACAAGAAAAGTTTGATGAGACCTTTGGAAAAAAAATGGAGATTTATCCAAATCCATTTCAGGTGACCATTCCGGTTACTCAAACCGTACAGCAGGGTATTCGTCTAGAAATTGATTTACAAGGCTGTGCTGATGGCGGAATTTGTTACCCGCCCATGACTTATCAATTCTTTATTGCTGCTCCTGGAGTAAAAGTGGCGCCCATACCCGAGGCTGAGATAAGGCCCAGCGCAGTAAATGCAGGTAATCAGGGATTAAGTTTGGCTGGGCTATGGAGTGGACGAGACGATGTTGGTTCAATTAAGTCATATCTCGAAAATGCCAGTTTGGGATATTTGCTACTGGGCTTTTTTATCTTAGGATTGGCTTTGGCATTTACGCCCTGTGTCTTACCCATGCTACCCATATTAAGTAGCATTATTTTGGGCAAGCAGGGCGATGTGCCACTTAGCAAAGTACGCTCCGCTTACTTGGCCTTAGCATATATCTTTGGCATGGCTTTGCTGTATGCCTTAGCAGGTGTTTTAACTGCAGCATTGGGTAGCGGTGTACAGCGCGCACTACAAAGCCCGACAGCGCTAATTTTATTTTCTGGACTTTTGATATTTTTGGCAGGCAGTCTGTTTGGTTTGTATGAGCTCAAAATGCCACAAACCTGGCAAGACAAAGTAGACCAAATCGCTGGAAGGCAAAAGGGCGGTAGTCTTTTTGGCGCATTTGCTTTGGGGGCAATCTCAACCTTGGTGGCAAGTCCTTGTATTACCGCACCCTTAGCAAGTACCTTAGGCTTTGTGGCACAAACTGGATCAATGGTGTTGGGTGGAACTTTACTCTTTGTGATGGCTTTGGGAATGGGGCTGCCATTACTGTTGATTGCTCTAGGAGCAAAAAGCCTGATACCCAAAGCAGGAGCTTGGATGATCTGGTTACAGCGTGCCATTGGATTAATGCTGGTACTGCTTGCTATTTGGATTGTGTGGCCTGTGTTTTTAATGGCAAGCGGAGAGAGCAGTTCGCAGGGTTCAAATCGATTAGAAAAAAGAATTCCGCCAAATCTAGTATTTCAGATTGTTCGATCCCCCGAAGAGTTACAGCTTGTCTTGCAAAAAGCACAGCAGAATAAAAAACCTGTGATGCTTGATTTTTATGCCGACTGGTGCATTAGTTGCAAAGAGATGGAGGCAATCACTTTTGCTAATCCAGAGGTGGCTAAAGAGATGAGTCGGTTTGTCTTAGTTCAGGCGGATGTAACGGTAAATAATCCAGCCACCCAGAAACTTTTGAAAGAATTCTCTCTTTTTGGTCCGCCAGCAATCCTCTTTTTTAATGAGACAGGAGAGGAGCAAAAGACCTTGCGGGTGGTTGGATTTATGGCACCTGGTCGTTTTGCTCAACGCCTACAAGAACTTCATTCGAAGTAACTTTTAGAAGAAAAGCCCCTTACTTTTTTAATAAGCGGCTTGCTTCAAGAGCAAAGTAACTGAGTATGCCATCTGCGCCAGCGCGTTTAAATGCCAGTAGCGACTCCATCATGACAGCATCATGATCAAGCCAGCCATTTTTTGCGGCCGCCTTAAGCATCGCATATTCGCCGCTCACTTGGTAAACATAGGTTGGATAGCCAAAAGTTTCTTTGACACGTTGGACGATGTCTAAATAAGGCATTCCCGGCTTGACCATGACCAGGTCGGCACCTTCGCTGATGTCAAGGCCCACCTCCCGAATTGCTTCATCACCATTGGCCGGATCCATTTGATATGTCTTTTTATCGGCTTTACCTAAATTACCAGCAGAGCCAACAGCATCGCGAAATGGTCCATAGAAGGCGGATGCATACTTTGCGGAGTAAGCCATGATGCGTGTGTGAATGAAATGATGATTTTCAAGGGCAGTACGAATTTGTCCAATTCGCCCGTCCATCATGTCTGAGGGGGCAACAATATCAACCCCGGCAGCTGCGTGACACAAGGCCTGCTTTACTAATATGGCAATAGTCTCATCATTCAGAATTCGCTGGTGATCATCCAAAATACCATCTTGTCCGTGACTGGTATACGGATCAAGAGCAATATCCGTCATGATCCCAAGTTCAGGAAAGCGTTTTTTTAGTTCAGTAACTGCAGTGGGAACCAAGCCGTTTGGATTGAACGCTTCTGCCCCATCATTACTTTTTTGCGAAGTCTCAATCACCGGAAATAAAGCCATCGCAGGGATACCCAGCGTTAAACATTCCTCTGCAACGGCAAATAAATGATCGAGTGACATGCGTTCAATACCCGGCATTGATGCCACTGATTGCGTTTGATTTTTACCAGGCAATAAAAAGACCGGATAAATAAAGTCATCGCTTGTTAAGCGATTCTCTTGAATTAAACGACGGGACCAATCATCACGCCGCATCCGTCGAGGTCTATAGGCAGGGTATTGTGACATAGTAGTGTTCGCTAAAAAAGGTCAGACTAATTTGTTGGATTATCAGCTGATAAAAGATCTTTAAAAAGCCATTCCTGAATAAGTGTATCGCTTTCTTGAAGCCCAACCCGTTTTGTGCTGGAGAAGAGTTGGGCGCTTATTTGTGCCGGAGCAAACTGTTTTACTTGTTCTTGAATGTTGTGTAAAAGAGCGCGGTTTTCAGAAAATGTTTGTTTATCGGACTTGCTAAGCAATATATGAATTGGTTTTTGGGTTACACCAAACCATCGAATCATTTGTTCATCCAGCTCTGTTAAGCCTCGGCGCGCATCCACAATAAGGATTAGACCAACCAGGGCTTTGCGATGCTGGAGGTAGTTGCTTAAGATTTCATTCCAATGGGCCCGAGTACCTTCTCCTACCGCGGCATAGCCATAGCCAGGTAAATCGACCAAATAGGCCAGGAGAGCATCTTTGGCATAAATTCCAAAGTAGTTGATATGCTGCGTTCTCCCAGGTGTTTTGCTGGCAAAAGCAAGCCGTTTTTGATTGCATAACACATTGATTGCACTAGATTTTCCGGCATTCGAGCGACCCGCAAAGGCGATTTCAGGGACATCGTCTTGGGGTAGGGTATGAAGCTCATTTACCGTGGTAAAAAAGCGTGCTTGATGAAGTTTAGACATGAACGGAAGCTATTGTAAAATCTCAGGAATTTAAGACTATTGCAGTAATCATTTCAAAGTAAGCAAGGTAACCATAATGCGTCAAAGCAGCAAAATCTCCAAATTAAACTTTTCGGCTCTGTTGGTCGGTTTGGCAACATTGTTTATCTCATCTGCCCATGCGGCCGATCCTGCTAAATCAGCTGCACCTGCCGCTGCAGCGCCAGCGATGGCAGCCCCTGCGCCAGCAGTCCCCAAGGCGGATATATCTGCTGGTGATGCCCTTTATAACAATGGCGATCCAAAGCGTGGCGTGGTGGCGTGTGTTGGTTGCCACGGCGCGAATGGTAACAGCGGAGTGGCTACTTGGCCAAAATTAGCGGCCCAGCATACTGCTTACACTTTGAAGCAGTTAAAAAACTATAAAGACGGATCGCGCGCGAATCCCGTCATGATGGGCATGGTTGCAGCTTTGACTGAACAAGATATGCTCAACTTAGCCGCCTATGTTAATAAGCAACAACCCACTTTGGGCGTTGCTCAGAACAAAGATAGCATTGCCTTAGGCCAAAAAATTTATCGTGCTGGCATTTCTGAAAAGGGAATCCCAGCGTGTGCCGGATGCCATAGTCCCAATGGCGCAGGCATTCCTGCGCAATACCCACGCTTAAGCGGTCAATGGGCCGATTACTCCACTTCACAGTTAGTAGCGTTTAGAGAGGGTACACGTAAAAATAGTCTTCAAATGACTACTATCGCTACCAAAATGTCTGATGCAGAAATGAAAGCAGTTTCAGACTATATGGCCGGCTTGCGTTAATCAATATTGAATTATTAATTAGAGCGCGCTCTATTTGTTTAGGGTGCGCTCTTTTTCATAGAGGCTAGATACGGTCTCACGCTCACGAACCAAGAAGGCCTGATTGCCGTCAATCATCACCTCTGCAGCGCGGCCACGAGTGTTGTAGTTAGAGGCCATTACAAATCCATACGCTCCAGCAGACAAGATTGCCAGTACATCCCCTTCACTTATAGCCAACATCCGGTCCTTGCCGAGCCAATCGCCGGATTCACAAACGGGGCCGACCACATCGTATAACCGAGGGCTTACATTGCTTGTTTGGGTTGGCACAATCGCATGGTAGGCCTCATACAGAGCGGGGCGCATCAGATCATTCATTGCCGCATTGACAATGCAGAAATTTTTATCGCTACCAGTTTTTAAGTATTCCACTTCCGTGAGTAGCACCCCAGCATTACCAACCAGAGAGCGACCGGGCTCTAATAAGACCTCAAGATTGCCATAACCACGTTCTTCAACGCGATTCAGGAGCAAATTAGTGAACTCTGTAATATTGGGCGGCGCATCACTTCCATAGTCAATTCCAAGTCCGCCACCCAAATCCAAGTGATGAATGAGGATACCTTCACGCTGTAACTGGGTAATGAGGTCCAGTACTTTGTCGAGAGCATCTAGATAGGGCGAGGCATTAGTAATTTGCGAGCCAATATGGCAATCGATACCGACTACATCAATATGTGACAAAAGAGCAGCTTCACGATAGGTCTTTAGAACTTCATGGTAGGCAATGCCAAATTTATTATCTTTAAGGCCAGTCGAGATGTATGGATGAGTGTTTGCATCGACATCAGGATTAACGCGCAATGAAATGGGTGCGCGCAGACCCAATTTCTTGGCAATCGTATTAATGCGATGTAATTCAGGAATGGACTCTACATTGATGCATTTCACGCCGGTACGTAATGCATCTTCAATCTCAAGAGATGATTTGCCAACACCCGCAAACACCAAGCTTTTTGGATCGGCGCCAATATGAAGGGCTCGTGCTAATTCACCACCACTAACAAGATCAAAACCAGCCCCAAGCTGCTTAAGCTCATCTAGAACCGCTAAATTACTATTCGCTTTCATGGCATAGTGAATACGTGCCCGCCGAGTTCCATTGGGTCGAATACAGGCCGCATCATATGCACGATATGCACTACAAATCGCTTCTTTACTGTAGACATAAAGGGGCGTACCAAAATCTTTAGCAAGCTGAGCAAGGCTTACTCCTTCAGCAAACCATTGCCCATTTTTTTCAGAGAAGCCGATTAGAGCTGGGATCACGTTCATCCTCATCTGTTTAGTTTGCTTTATTGCTGTTTTCAGTTGGCTTACTCGGGATATCTTTGGGAGGATATAGAGTACCTTTCGGCTCTGCCTGACTTGGTGCAGGCGGCACAGGTGGAACATTGGGTATGAATAAAGGGCCTCTTACCCCACAGCCAGTTAGGGATATAAAAAGAGCCAGTGCCGGAATTCTTACTACAATCGATATCATCATGAGCTTCACCACAGGTATTTGAATATAGCATGCACACCACCAATTCAGCCCAGATTGACAAAATTGACGATAAGCAATTTCATCAAATTGCAAGCCACCTTCTTCACTCTATCGAGGTTTCTCTGGAAAGCGCCGATGAAGCCTTAGATCTAGATTTAGATATCGCTAGACAGGGTGGTAATGTTATTAATATCGTTTTTCGTGATCGCAGTGTCATCGTGGTGAATACTCAACCTCCGCTCCACGAGATTTGGGTGGCTGCTAAGGCGGGAGGATTTCATTATCGTTGGGCTGGAACACTTCTAAAGCCCTTATGGCTTGATACAAAGACCGGCAATGAACTGCTGACTGATTTAGCCGGCTTTGTTAGTGCACAAGCAGGAAATGATGTAAAGATTAGCCTGCTTGATTTGCGCTAAGAGTTTGGTTAACGATGGAGTCGTCTACTGCTTCAATCTTGGCTTGACCAATTTTTTCGAGGGTAATGTACCGAATTTCCCCGCCCTCTGATTTTTTGTCAATTCGCATTAATTCAAAAAAGCGTTGATTGCCCAATGGGGGTGCGCAAGTGGGTAAAGCCATGGCCGCTACTAGTTTTTTAATTCGCTCTACCTCATGGGTTTGAATATGCCCCAAACGAGCGGATAGGTCAGCAGCCATCACCATCCCACAGCCTACAGCTTCACCATGTAACCATTGGCCATAACCCATGCCTGACTCAATGGCATGTCCAAAGGTGTGTCCATAGTTCAGAATTGCTCGTATTCCAGATTCCTTTTCGTCGGCGGCCACGACAGCAGATTTAATTTCGCACGAGCGTTCAACGGCATGAGCCATTGCATCGAGATCGCATGCGGTTAACTCCCTAGTATGTGCTTCAATCCAATGAAAGAATGAGGAATCAGCAATTGCGCCATGCTTAATCACCTCAGCAAGACCGGCGGATAGCTCTCTGGGTGGCAAAGTCTTTAGGGTATCAAGGTCGGCAATTACTGCAACAGGTTGATGAAAGGCGCCAATCATGTTCTTGCCCAAGGGATGATTGATTCCTGTTTTGCCGCCCACTGAGGAATCAACTTGCGCGAGAAGGGTGGTGGGCACTTGAATGAAGCGAATGCCACGCATAAAACTTGCTGCTGCAAAACCTGCCATATCACCAATCACACCACCGCCTAAGGCAATGATTACTGATTTCCGATCAGCACCATTTGCAAGCATGGCATCAAATATTTTTTGCAGGGTTGCCCAATCTTTGTAGGATTCACCATCGGGCAAAATAACTTCGTGAACCGACTTAGCATCTTCCGAAATGGTGTTGATTAGCTTCTTGCTATAGAGTGGCGACACCGTAGTGTTGCTCACAATAAAGACTGACTTGTTGGCTATATATGGTTTAAAAAGTTCAGGCTTGCTAATTAGTCCAGAGCCGATATGAATAGGGTAGCTACGATCGCCAAGGGAAACTTGAAGTGTTTTCATGAGGCTAGCTCGAGTTGCATGAGGAGAGTGTTGACTAATTGGTTCACACTGGGTTTACCTGTTTCAATAACATGATCAGCAATTTCTCGGTAGAGGGGATCGCGTACTTCATACAAATTTTCCAATATAACTTTTGGATCTCCATTTTGCAACAAAGGGCGACCTTCCCCCCCTTTGGTACGATGCCAGAGTTCAGTGGGGTTGGCATGGAGATAAATGACGATCCCACGCTCGGCCAACACATGCCGGTTGTCGGGAAGCAGTACTGCACCACCACCAGTGGCTAGCACAATCTCTTTTTCTTGAGTCAGCTCATCGATGATCTGAGCTTCGCGTTTGCGAAAGCCCGCCTCTCCTTCCATTTCAAAGATGGTAGGAACCTTGACCCCACAGCGCTCTTCAAGTGCATGATCAGAGTCAATAAAGCGACGATTGAGTTTGCGAGCCAACATTTTGCCAACGGTCGATTTGCCAGCGCCCATGAGGCCGATTAGAAAGATATTGGAATTATTGATATTCACCCTCTGATTTTATTCGGGTTTGTCCAAGATGGTAGGGGTTAGGAAGACCAGTAACTCGGTTTTATCTCGCAGCTTGGCTTGATGTTTAAAGAGATTCCCAATGAAGGGGATGTCCCCTAAGAATGGAACCTTTACTAAATCATCTCGTTCTGTAGTTTGATAAATGCCCCCAAGAATGACGGTACCCCCATTTTCTACTGTGACCTCTGAGCTTAGATTTTTTGTGTCGATGGCATATCCTTGTTCTGTTTTCATGCCCACGCTATCTTTGTTGATTGCTACTAATAAAGATACTTTGCCATCATGATGTATCTTTGGAATGACCTCAAGCCGTAAATTGGCCTTACGAAACTGTATTTTGTTACCGCCGTTCGAAGACGATGTTTGGTAGGGTAGCTCAGTGCCTTGTTCAATTGTTGCTTTGACCATATCAGCAGTCATGATGCGAGGATTTGACAAAATCTTGCCTTGGCCATCACTTTCAAGAGCGCTGAGTTCAATATCAAGCAAGCGAGTTGCACTCTTGCTTAAGAGGGTTGCTGCTGCACTTGCTGGTTCAAAGCCGCCAAGGCCGCCAGCGTTGAGAGGCATTCCAATTTGAAAATGGGACTGGCCAATACTTGTCTTCTCGGCTGAATTTGAATAGGGATGCGAGCGCATTCCTAATTTCATGCCTAGATTTCTGGCAAAGCGATGATCTGCCTCAACAATTCGAGCCTCAATCAGTATTTGTCTGGGTGTGCTGTGATACTCGCCACCAAAGGGCAATGAGGATTCATCGCGGCGTTGTTTTTGAAAAGCAGCAATCTCACTATGACTGCCTATCCAATAGAGACCCTCATTGCGGATAAAGCGCAATCCACGACTGGCCAAAACTGTCGAGAGCGCTGTTTGCCAAGGAACATTATCCAAACGTAAGCTGATACTGCCTTGAATACTCGGACTCAGAACAAAATGAGTATCACCTAGACTAGCTAGGATATGCAGTAAGTCTACAAGTTGCATTTCTTTGACCGAGATGCTAATGGGTGCCTGGAGAGATTCTTTGCGTTCCTGGCCTAGAATGTTTTTGGGCTGCACAAAGGCATTATTGGCCCAGGAGTGGGGTGCCAGCCATGCACAAACAAGGACACAAAGAAGTAGGATATCTTTCATTGCAAAGAGAGAACAATTCGTTTTTCATTGGGACCTACCAGAATGGCTTCGGCAGAATTGAATTCAGATAGACGCCATTGATTTTTCACAAATTGATTTTTTCCAATCATTCGTGTTTCTTGACCATCATGGAGAAGTGCATAGCCACCATGTTTATTGTGCCCAACACCTAGGTGGCTCCATTTTTTTAGCTCCAGTTCATCTGGATCCGGTTTTTGGTTTACAGATGTTGAATGTGTTTTTGCTTTGGGATAATTCTTAGATCGAGTCTCCTCCAGTTTGCTCAAAAGCTCTTCGTGTTGATCTGTAAGTAGATCATCCAATTGATGAAGTTCCGCCTCAATTTGTTTAATGTGTTTTTGTAAAGCAGGGATTTCATGCGATTGATCAACGCCTAAGTCGAGCCCACGTATTTGAATGGCGATGTAGATATGTCCAATGATCAGGATGAGGAAGCCGATGATGAACAAAGCGGAGCTTGGGGTAAGTGGCGAATGATTCGACCATTTTTCCTTCAGTGGGGTTGTTTCCATCCAGTTCCTAAATAAGTTGATATACCAAGGGGCCCTATCGTTAGTGCGTAGATGATCTGGCCCTATTTCATTAGTGAGAATGGCTGGATCATTACCAAGACTTTGCAAAACGCGATTGAAATCATCGCGGGTAATGTTTC
>JAIXPN010000032.1 GCA_027486235.1 Burkholderiaceae bacterium | reverse complement strand
GAAATTGTATCGGCGAGCGAGGCATGGTTGCCAGCAATGCTAGTCCAGGCACTGTAGATTTGTTGCAGGGCCGGCAGCAGGCGTTGGGCGCCGAGTGCCAGCGCGCCGAGCACTGGGAGGGCTGTGGCAATGCCCCCGGCCTGGCGGCTAAGGGCATAGGCCAGGGCGGCGATTAGCACCATTCCCAGCGCTTCCATGACGTAACGGGGGCTTTGCCCAATAAAGACGTTGTTACCCTGCGCCCGCCGCAATGGGTAGTCGGCCTGGCGATAGATTTCACAATAAACCGGCTGCGTCCCATCCAGCAGCACATCGCGTATCCCTCCCAGGCCTTCCTGCAGGGCTTTAATGACCTGTGTTTGTTCATAGGCTATTCGCTCGCTGTTGCGATGCAGCCGTCGACGTGACATCCAGGTGATCAGCGCGTAGCTGGCGCCAAACCCTATAGCCGCCACTGCGGCAACCATCGGATCGATGGAGATCAAGGCGATAACGATGACCACCAGCAGTACGGTTGAGCTGACCAGCGTCAGTGACGCCAGCAACACCCCAAAAACCACGTTACTCACCTTGTTGGTGATGCCGCTGATCACCGCGCTGCTGTTGCGGGCCACATGCACATGGTAGGGCTGGTAGAGAGTGCGGCGATACACCTCGATGCTGAGGTCTGCACCGCTGGCAACCGAGAGTCGGGTGCTGGCCCACAATAAAAGGATACGAACTGCCCCCGCCATCAGGGCTGCCGTTACAAACGCGACTGTGAGGGGCAGCGCCAATTTGTCGGCTGAGGTAATTCCCCAAGCCTGAATCACATCCGCGACGATAGGGTGATTTAACACCCGATCGGGCGCAACAAGTATGCCGAGAAAAGGTAACACGGCACCCAAGCTAACAACTTCCATGAACGCACTAACCAGCATCAGGCCCATTAACAGCCGGAATTGAGTTCGACGGCGCCGACTGAGGTGATGCCAGAGGCGCACCAACAAATTTGGGAGGGTGGCTGTGGAGTTCATTTCAGGGCTCAAGGGACAAATCATTTATAAGATGCTTAATTAATTGCGCTTGATGGATCTGTAAGGCCCACGAAAAAGTAAGCCGGCTCTTCTGCCTGAAGCTTATGTGGCTAATACAAAGCTTCGACCATCCACATTTACTTTGTAGTCCTGCATGTGACGCGAGACGCTTGGACATAAACTGCACTTATCCACACTGCATGGAGCGAACAGTATCAGTGGTGTAGTGCAAACGCCTTTCCATAACGTTGGGCTCTACTAGCCCTGCTAGTCCCGCGCTACCAGAACGGGAGAGTGTCGGTTTTGAGCTTTTCAATTTTGGCAAGAACCAACATCCATGCACGCCACCAGATACTCCACCTCGGCCAAGCATTCGCCGCTGACCAAGCTGATCTGTACTAAGAATAGAAAGATTCATTATTGGCGCTTCAAACTTGGTAATAGTTGCGATACCAGTCCACGAAAAGTCGAACACCATCTTCCACCATTGTGGTCGGTTGGTAATGAAATTCCTTAACCAGCTCTTCAGTGTTAGCATAATTATCTGGCACATCGCCGGCTTGCATCGGTAGCATTTCTTTAATGGCTTTTTTACCAAGGAGATTTTCTATCAGGGTAACGTAATCCAGCAATTCTACGGGCTGGTTATTGCCAATGTTATATATGCGCCAAGGGGCGAGGCTGGAGCTGGGATCAGGGAGGTTGCCATTCCACCGAGGATTGACGGGAGCTGGACGGTCTAGCGTGCGGATGACGCCTTCAACAATATCGTCAACATAGGTGAAGTCACGACGGTGTTTGCCGTAATTAAAAAGCTGGATAGGTTCACCCGCAAGAATAGCTTTCGTGAACTTAAAGAGCGCCATATCTGGCCGGCCCCAGGGTCCATAGACAGTGAAGAAGCGCAATCCGCTAGTTGGTAGGTTGTAAAGGTAGCTGTAGGTGTGTGCCATGAGCTCGTTGGCCTTTTTGGTGGCAGCGTAGAGGCTCAAAGGGTGGTCCACATTCTGATGGACTGAGAACGGCATGGCGGTATTGGCGCCATAGACACTGGAGCTGCTAGCATATACCAAGTGCTCAACCCCGTGGTGTCGGCAGCCTTCCAAAATATGTGCAAAACCGACGATGTTACTGTCGATATAGGTCAGCGGGTTATCAATGGAATAGCGCACACCGGCTTGGGCGGCAAGGTTGACTACGCGCTGAGGCTTATGCTTAAAAAAGGTGGCTTCGATGGCTTGACGGTCGGCCAGGTCGATGCGCAAGTGTGTGTAGTTGGGGTGATTGGCATGTCGAGCAAGTCGCGCTTCTTTGATGGCAGGGTCGTAATATGTATTGTGGTTATCAATACCAATAACCGTATCTCCGCGTTCGAGCAAACGCAGGGTAAGTGCAGAGCCAATGAAACCAGCTGCACCAGTGACAAGTATTTTCATAGATTTAAATTTGAAGATTCATTGGGTGAGAGGTAAATTCAGAGGCGCCACACGCGCACTCCCGCGGCTGTAATAGCTTCAGGCATATAGATCGATTTTATGTCGATGAACACTCCGCCAGGCTTTAATGGGGCAAGCAGCTTGACCACCGGCTGTCTAGTGTATTCAGTATGCGACACTGCGGCGATGATGGCATCAGCCCACTTTGGCAACTGATCCCACTCGGTTAGCTTGATGCCGTATTCGTGCAGCGCGTGCTCAGGCAAGGACAAGGGGTCATGCACGTATACTTCACAACCGAATTCCTGTAACTCTTTCACGAGTTCAGCCACCTTGCTGTTTCGCAGGTCAGAGCAATTTTCTTTAAAGGTCAGTCCTAAGACGATGACCTTAGCACCCTTGATATTGATACTGTTACCAATCATTTGCTTGATCGTTTGCTGCGCCACGTAGGCGGCCATACCATCGTTAATGCGGCGGCCAGCTAGAATGACTTGCGGGTGATAGCCAAGCATCTCGGCCTTGTGGGTCAAATAATAGGGATCCACACCGATGCAGTGACCACCCACCAGCCCTGGACGGAAGGGCAAAAAATTCCACTTAGTGCCGGCAGCCTTGAGCACCTCCAATGTGTCGATGCCGACAAGTTCAAAAATAACTGCCAGCTCATTCATCAGAGCAATATTAACGTCTCGTTGGGTATTTTCGATCACCTTGGCAGCTTCAGCCACCTTGATGCTGCTAGCCTTGTATACCCCTGCGGTGATAATACTGCTATACACCTCGGCTACCTTGTCAAGGGTGGCTGGGGTATCACCCGACACCACCTTGACAATCTTGGTAACGGTGCGTTCCTTGTCACCGGGGTTAATGCGCTCGGGGCTATACCCCACCCAGAAGTCTTGCTTCCACTTGAGGCCAGAATGTTTTTCTAAAATAGGGATACAAATCTCTTCAGTTGCCCCAGGGTAAACAGTAGACTCATACACCACGATCGCACCGTACTTCAGGTACTTACCGACGGCCTCACTACCTTTGATCAGAAATGTAAAGTCCGGTTGATGTGCTACATCCACAGGAGTGGGCACAGCGATAATGATGAAGTCTGCATCTTTCAATACTTCAGGATTGGTGTGGCACTGAAGGTGCAGGGCAGCCTGCAGGTCTTGCGTGCTGACTTCGCCAGTGGGGTCAATATGGCGACGATACGCTGCTACTTTATCAACGGAGAGATCTAAGCCAAGAGTAGGCATTTTTTTGCCGAATTCAACAGCGAGCGGAAGACCCACGTACCCCAAACCAACCACTGCGATGGTTAGAGATTTCATTAAGCCCCTGCCATTACATTAACTTGAATCAATTTAGTTTTACTTATACTTATATATGGTGAAATCAAGTACATCAGATTAGCCCGCTAATGCCCGATCTCGGGCTTCCACTTGAGCCGAATTAGAGGCTGACTCTCCAAAAACTGATGGCGCCTGGGCGATGAAATTTCTCTCAATTATAACGCTCCAGTGTATTATTCGTGTCAATTGCGTCACACCGTAGCCCCTTCGCTACTTTCGGAGTTCCTCGTTTTTTCTGGTAACGCATCGCTCGTTGTGCCATTTAGGTCACCCAGCCGCGATTGTTGCTGACTAACCTCGGCTTTAAAGGATGCAATTTCATTCTCGAGGTGCTCGAACTCAGCCTGCTTGTGCTCCAAGAAGTGGATCGTCAGGCTTAATTTTTGGCTGACGCCTTTGGGGGTTAAGAGGTGCATGTACTACAATTTATTGGGATTATTAGAGAAGTTTCCCCACTTCACGAGGCCCTTCTCTTTAAGCGCCCTTAGGCAGTAGTTGGTTTTGCCCAGACTAATGCCAAGAGCATCGGCTATCTGGCGCTGGCTGAGGGTAGGATTTTCTTCCAATAGTTTTAATAACTTGAGGTCGATTTCAGTTTGCATCGGCTAAATGGTCAGTGTTATTGTCATTTGTTTCAATCGTTATTAAAACGATAACATATCGTTCAAGACTTGAACAGCATTAACCAAATTAATTGATAAAGACTAACTTTTTTAATCTACTCACCAATCTTTGGTGTCACACCGTAATTCGCAAAACGCGGTCACCGCTCATGGATTGGGGCTCAAGACTGATGCACGCGCGATTTGAGATTTCGCACGATTTTGCGACCCAAAAGGAATGCGAGCATAAAAAATCCGGCAATTGCAGATCCAACCGCAGTAGTTTTGAGCCTGCCGGTCTTTTTGGCAATCGGGGCAGCCGCCTCCAGCCCTCTCACAAAACGCGCCTCGATGGTTAATAGCTGCACCCTAAGTTGATCAAGCACTTGTCGACCCTTCAGGTCATCGGATGCAATTTTCTTGCGTAAACCTTCTTCGATCGTCAAAAAGGTTCTGGTGAGCAAAATACCATCTGTTTGTTTTTCGGCAATGGGAATCGCCTGATCTAGAAACTGTTTCATGAGCGCAATTTGAACCAATCGATCGTTAAGGCGGCTCAGGGCCTCTTTTGATTGACTTAGGTCATTATTGGCGGCAATCAATTGATTTTCAACGGGCAGGTACTTCGAGCCACTTTCTTTAGAATCGATCGATTGGGTGTTCACTGAACTGCGATTTGGAAAGCGCTTCAGAAGTTCTTCAAGGGTTTTAATTCGTTCTTGATAGTAACGCTGATCAACTTGGGTTTGGGTTAACTTATTTTGAATCTCTGCAACCGTACCAATAGTTTCACTTTCGTAGCTATTGAGTAAGGTCTTGAGTTGCAGGTAGGCCCCGCCACTTCTAAAGAATTGTGAGGCAAGTCGCACATGATCCAATGCACTTTCTTTAGTTTGTCCACCGGCATTGATCGTAAAACTCAGTATCTTAGTAGCGGCAATATCCAAATCCTTACTAATCATGGCTAGATCTTTAGCATCTGACTTTGTAATAGCATAGCTTAGGACCACGCTCTTCGCCCACCATTGTGGGTCACTCATAGTCCTATAGATATCTTTATGCTCTGGGGCTAAATTAGCTTGAGTAATAATATGGTTGGCTAAACTTGGTAATGACTTTTGCAATGTACGCCAAGTCAGCAAATCAAGCCCAATGGCGTTGGTGTTGATGTTGATGTTGGCGTTGGTGTTGATGTTGGTGTTGGTGTTGTTTACAAGTATGAGCTCTGCCTTGAAGCTTCCCAGAAAATACCAGCCGCTAAAGCCTAATACTGCACCTGCGATGCTAGCTAATACTAAATGCTTCCAGCTCTCTTTGATAAATTCGACGACATCGGCTAGCGAGATCTCTATTTCTGCTCCGCTAGTCTCATTCCATTTTGAGAGATCGCTCACTGACTGGCCTTTATTAATTACTAAACACAATAAGGGTTAGTATAAATGACACGCTGATAATTGAATCATTTGCCCCTATTCACTTAGGCTTTGTAAAGAGCAGAGCGGGCATTAAGGCTAATAGATAGAAAAGGATTTCGATACCATGCTGAATAGCAACCTCACCCACTGTATATAGGAACGTAATCAGCACTACAAAACCTAATACGGTCATCCGTGCTGGGCAGGGGTTGCGAGCGGCTTGGGTAAAAATCAGCAGTAAAGTAGAAAAAATCAGGCTCAGCATCGGAATACCGAAAGCAAGGCCTAAATCTACCCAGCCACTATGCGTTGCGATATTTGGAATCCCTCCATTAACAGCCATTTTTTTGGGTGCCTGTGGGTGCTTGGCAAAGGGGTATGCTAATACGCCAACACCTTGCGGATGAGCCATGATCGCACGTGAGCCCGCAGCTGCCCATGCTACCCGTTCATAAGTATTCGGAGTGACCATCTCTCCGTCCTCGCGCTTAGGATAACCCATTTGAGCTAGGTTTTGCCAATGGGGATAGCGATCAATTTGTACTGCAAGCTTTGCATCCGCCAATAAAGTATTCCAGCCCTTGTTAACGGTTGTTTGCAAGAATGCAAAATAAACAATGAGGCTTAAACCAATGCCCGTGATGAGTAAAGCAAATACACTCTTTAAATTTGGGCAACGAATTTGACTTTGAATAAAAAAAACTAGTGCGCACAAGAACCAAAAGCTATACAAAATAGTCGATAGGCCAATGCCATTGCGGGCATCAACAATATAAACAAATGCCCATAATGCCAAACTGGTACCAACTAACCAATACACTAAGTACAAGAGTCGCAAATTACTTATTCGGTACTGGATAGTTCGCAAATGATCCAAGAGGGCACCATCAATTCCTGCAATCAATATCATCCCCATGAGCACCGTATTGATCTTGAGGTGAAATAAATAATGATCGTAATCGATCACTAGTAATTTATTTTGCCCAAGAGCTCGAGGAATATATTGATAAAAGAGGACTAAAAAAGCAATAAATATACCAAGCCACAATAGATTAAGACGATTGGGGTGATTTCTAAGCGCCAATCCGGTTCCCAGCCCAACAATAGATGCCATGAATGCACGTAACCATGTACTTTTGAGTTCCTCAAATTGATTTATTGGATCAATCGAGAATAAAAAGTAATGCGCAACCACCCAAATAAATGAAAGTCCAATTAAATAAATTGGTAAAAGTTTCCAAAACGTTAGCTGTTCTCGTAACCGACCATCCTTAAGTTCGATGACAATGTAATAAACGGACAGCAAGGTGCCCAGAATAAGAAGAATATTTCGAAGGGCAATTGTTTCCTTTACAGCCCAAATACCAAGTAGAATTGCACTTAAAACAACCAGAATAAATTCTAGATTCTTTTGACTCTCCTTAAAGGCATTAACAGGATTGATATTTATTAAATTCAATTATTGTGCAATCTATCCACTGTTAAAAATTTAGGTCACCATGTTTAAAAAACTACTGTGTCAATATCTTGGTCTTTTTCTAAAGCGCTTTGATCGTCGTAAAATTAGTACTAAGATTTTAATGCAAGAGTCTTTTAATTATTCGATTGAAAATGCACAAATTGTCAATAGCTGGATTTTACTATTTTCATGCCATATTCATCCGATCGATCCCATTGAGGCACAAAAAAATACCAATTACATTGATACAATTCCCCAAAAAATAAACGATCTCCAACAAGAGAAATCAATAAAAATTCCATCCATTTATGTTCAAAGTAAATGGCTTGATTACTTTGCCCAAAATACTTTATCAAATATTAAAACACCGTTTATTTTGGTTAGTGGCGATAATGATACTGCCATCAATCAACAAACCATCTCGCAATTAGATACATTATTAAATTCACCCTATTTGGTTCGGTGGTTTGCCCAAAACAAGGATTGCCGCACTCCAAGGGTGTTTCCTCTTCCAATTGGTATTAATCTGTACAACCAATGGCTTGATCCCCTGCAATGGGGCGGTGGTTTTATTCTGCCAGCTATGCAAGAGTTGCAAATCAAAACGATTGCTAACAAAGCCCCATCTCTCTTGCAACGCAAACCTCAGGTTTTCTGTAACTGGCATTTTTCAATTGATCGTGGCGATCGTAAACATTGTTATGAATCGATTGATCATTCCATATGTCACTTTCAAACCACACCATTACCCCCTGCTCAGACTTGGTATGAGCAGTCTCAATACCAATTTGTGCTAAGCCCCCCAGGAGCAGGGTTTGATTGCTTTCGGACTTGGGAGGCGCTCGTTTTAGGATGCATTCCGATTGTTAAAAGACTGCCCATGAATGATATTTTTCAAGATTTGCCCGTCATTGAGGTTGACAATTGGAGACAGATCAATTCAGGCTATTTACAAGAATGCTTATCCAAAATCCAAGAGCAAACGTTTAATTACGAAAAACTAACAAGCCAATATTGGATTGATCAAATTCACAAGGATTAACTAAGAGCTGATCTTTTGTAAAAAATTAGCATAAGTCAACGCTAACCCTGACTGCAAGTCAACGCTAGGTTGCCATCCGAGCTGTCGCAGCTTCAAAGAGTCCATCATTTTTCTCGGAGCACCATCAGGCTTAGAGTGATCAAAACGGATTTTCCCCTTAAAACCGGTAGCTCTTGCAATTAGGTTGGCTAAATCGGCGATGCTTAAATCACTACCAAATCCAACATTTAAGTGACTTTGCATTGGGCTGGTTAAGCGATCATATTGATCTTTATCCAGCTCCATCGCAAAAACGGCAGCAGAAGCCATATCGTCCACATATAAAAACTCGCGCCGTGGGGTTCCCGTACCCCAAATAATGACTTCGGATACCTGATTAGTTTTAGCTTCATGAAAGCGCCTGATTAGCGCTGGAATGACATGACTATTTTCAGGATGGTAATTATCTCCAAGACCATATAAATTAGTGGGCATCACCGAACGATAATCGAGTCCATGACTTTGACCATACTGCCGGTTATAGCTCTCACATATTTTGATTCCAGCAATTTTTGCAATTGCATAGGGCTCATTGGTTGGTTCTAATTTTCCCGTTAAAAGCGCGTCCTCTGCCATCGGTTGAGGGGCTAGTTTTGGATAAATGCAGCTCGAACCTAAAAATAAAAGTTTTTTGACACCGCTTAAAAATGCCTGATGGATCACATTGTTTTGCACCATCAAATTTTCATAAATAAATGCAGCGGGATAGGTATTGTTCGCATGAATCCCTCCTACCTTGGCAGCCGCCAAGTACACCTGATCGGGCTTTTCGGATTCAAAAAAGTCTTGGACGGCTGCTTGGTTAGCAAGATCCAATTCTTGGTGGGTACGATAAATAAAATTAGTATGCCCCTTACGCGTAAGCTCGCGCATAATTGCCGATCCCACCATGCCCCGATGGCCGGCTACATAAATTTTGGGATCACGATCGCTGGACAAGCAAGCCTCTCTGTTACGTTTGATTAGTTTTTCAAGCGCCTACTTTTCTTTACCAACAGCAACGTCGTAGCCGTGCTTCTTGAGTAAGGCATGCTGCTTGGCTTTCTCCAGATCATAGGCAACCATTTCTTGGATCATTTGATCCAAGGTAATTTCTGGTACCCAGCCCAGCTTTTCTTTGGCCTTGGTGGGGTCTCCCAAAAGGGTCTCCACTTCCGTAGGGCGATAGTAATGGGGATCAATTTGCACAATCACATCGCCCACCTTTAAGGCGGCGGCCTTATCTCCCTCAATCTTCGCCACGATTGCCTTTTCTGCTTCCGCCTTGCCTTCAAATTTAAGGGTGATACCCAGCTGGTTGGCACTCTTTTGAATAAACTCGCGCACGGTATATTGCACCCCTGTCGCAATCACAAAATCCTCTGGTTTGTCTTGTTGGAGCATAAGCCACTGCATGCGCACATAATCCATGGCATGGCCCCAATCACGCAGGGCATCGATGTTACCCATATAAAGGCACTTCTCGAGACCCTGAGCAATATTAGCCAAACCGCGCGTGACTTTGCGGGTCACAAAGGTCTCGCCACGGCGCTTAGACTCATGGTTAAAGAGAATGCCATTGCACGCATACATACCATAGGCTTCGCGGTAATTGACCGTAATCCAATAGGCATAGAGTTTGGCGACTGCGTAGGGGCTTCTCGGATAAAACGGGGTCGTTTCTTTTTGAGGGATCTCTTGCACTAAACCATAGAGCTCCGAAGTCGAGGCTTGGTAAAAACGGGTCTTTTTCTCCAATCCCAAAATCCGAATGGCCTCTAACATACGAAGTGCCCCAATCGCATCCACATCGGCCGTGTACTCCGGGGACTCAAACGAGACCGCCACATGGCTTTGCGCCCCTAGGTTGTATATCTCATCAGGTTGGCACTCTTGAATGATGCGCACCAAGTTACTGGTGTCCGTCAAATCCCCATAGTGCAAGATCAGATGGGGGTGATTGACATGCGGGTCTTCATACAGATGGTCGATCCGCTCGGTATTAAATAAGGATGCACGGCGTTTAATACCATGCACAATGTAGCCCTTTGCGAGCAAAAACTCTGCCAAGTACGAACCGTCTTGACCGGTAATCCCAGTAATTAATGCGACTTTTGATTGATTAGTACTCATAGCCTCACATTTAGTTCAATAATTCATTTCAGGGCCTATTTACGCCCATAGGTATCTTCAAAACGAACGATATCATCTTCGCCCAAATAGGACCCAGATTGCACTTCAATAATCTCTAAAGGAGTTTTACCAGGATTGGCTAAGCGATGGGTTTGCCCTTGAGGGATGTAGGTGCTTTGATTTTCGTGCAAAGTAATCACTTGATCGCCATTCGTGATTTCTGCAGTTCCCCTCACCACAATCCAGTGCTCGGCGCGATGATGGTGCATTTGAAGCGATAGACTTGCTCCAGGTTTGACTTGAATGCGTTTGACCTTAAAGCGCTCACCCTCATCCACGCTGTCATACCAGCCCCAAGGCCGACTGACTTTACGGTGGAAATTTTTTTCCTCACGACTCTCTTCTTCTAACCTTTTCACAATGACTTTGACCTCTTGGCTATTGTTTCGATCAGCGACTAAAACTGCATCAGCAGTCTCCACAATGACAAGATCCTTGACCCCGACTGCACTCACCAAGCGGTTACTTGAGTACACGAGTGAGTTCGAAGTTTGCTGCAATACGGTATCACCGCGCGTGACATTCCCATTTTCATCAGGATGACCCACTTGCCAGACCGCATCCCAGGCGCCCAAATCATTCCATCCGGCGTCGAGCTCAATCATCTTGATTGGAAATGAACTGTTAGGACATTTTTCAATCACCGCATAATCAATCGATTCACT
>JAIXPN010000061.1 GCA_027486235.1 Burkholderiaceae bacterium | reverse complement strand
CTCGGCTTACGTAAGTAATTTCGACTGTTTTTGTCAGCATTGCACTGAAGTAGGGCTCCTGCCAAACGGGCGGGGTCTTACTTTGAGTGGTTCTAGATGACCGGCTTCTAGGGATCGTGTCATTCCAATGAGCTTCTTATGCAAGAGGCTCATTGGAATGGCATCCCAATTGGGTTTTTCTATCAATCACTCCAGTGATGCCGCGGCGCTGTTTATCCGCGGTGCGTATATTTGGAGAAAACGATGTCAATTTTTAATAAAGTATTAAAAACATTTCAATGGGGCCAACATACTGTCACCATGGAAACTGGCGAGATCGCTCGCCAATCCAGCGGAGCTGTGCTCCTCAATATGGACGACACAGTTGTTCTCGCAACTGTGGTGGGTGCGAAGACAGCCAAAGCTGGCCAAGATTTTTTCCCGTTGACCGTTGATTACATCGAGAAAACCTACTCTGCAGGAAAAATTCCTGGTGGCTTCTTCCGTCGTGAAGGTCGTCCATCGGAGGGTGAGACTCTCATCTCCCGTTTGATCGATCGCCCCATTCGCCCACTGTTTCCAGAGGGCTTCTATAACGAAGTGCAGGTGGTTGTGCATGTGATGTCGATCAATCCAGAGGTGCCTGCAGATATTCCTGCACTCATCGCCTCATCTGCTGCTTTAGCGATTTCAGGCATTCCATTTAATGGACCTGTCGGTGCGGCGCGCGTTGGTTATCGTGATGGCCAATACATGCTGAACCCAAATCGCTCAGAGCAAACCAGCAGTGAGCTCGATTTGATTGTTGCTGGAACTCAAGCAGCTGTATTAATGGTTGAATCCGAAGCGCAGCAATTATCGGAAGCTGTCATGTTGGGCGCTGTGGTTTATGGCCATGAGCAGTCTCAAATCGCAATTAATGCAATCCAAGAGCTGGTGCGCGACGCAGGCAAGCCCGAGTGGGATTGGCAGCCTGCTGCGAAGAACGAGCCATTGATTGCTAAATTACAAACCTTGGCAGAGGGTCCTCTGCGTGAGGCCTATCAAATTCGTCAAAAGCAAGCACGTTCTACCAAGATTAAAGAGGTTGTTGCCAATGTCATGACGCAATTGGTTGCGGATGGTGAAGTGGATGAAGTTGAGGTCGGTAATCTTTTGTTTGAGATCGAAGCAAAGATTGTGCGTAGTCAAATTCTGAATGGCGAACCACGAATCGATGGTCGCGATACACGCACTGTTCGCCCAATTGAGATCCGTAATGGTGTATTACCTCGTACGCATGGTTCTGCACTCTTCACCCGTGGCGAGACCCAGGCGCTTGTAGTTGCTACTCTAGGTACTGCCCGTGATGAACAAATTATCGATGCACTAGAGGGTGAGTATCGTGATCGTTTTATGTTCCACTACAACATGCCCCCCTTTGCAACAGGTGAGACCGGTCGTGTTGGTACACCAAAGCGTCGCGAGATTGGTCATGGTCGTTTAGCAAAGCGTGCATTGGTTCCTGTGTTACCTAGCTTAGAAGAGTTTGCTTACAGCATTCGCTTGGTTTCAGAGATTACAGAATCCAATGGCTCATCCTCGATGGCCTCGGTGTGTGGTGGTTGCTTAGCACTGATGGATGCGGGTGTTCCTGTGAAGGCGCATGTTGCAGGTGTCGCAATGGGCCTAATTTTGGACGGCAATCGCTTTGCAGTCTTAACCGATATCTTGGGTGATGAAGATCATTTGGGCGATATGGACTTTAAGGTTGCTGGTACCGCAAACGGTATTACTGCTCTACAGATGGATATCAAGGTACAGGGTATTACCAAAGAGATCATGCAAGTCGCCCTGGCTCAAGCTCAAGAAGGACGCTTACACATTCTGAGCAAGATGCAAGAGGCGATGGGTTCTGTGCGCACCGAGTTGTCAGCACATGCACCACGTATGGTCACCTTTAAGATTCATCCGGATAAGATTCGTGAGGTAATTGGTAAGGGTGGCGCAACCATTCAGGCATTAACCAAAGAAACGGGTTGCAGCATTGATATCAAAGATGATGGCACCGTGACTATTGCTTCAACCAGTGCCGAGGGAATGGCCGATGCTAAAGCGCGCATCGAAGGCATCACTGCTGAAGCTGAAGTTGGCAAGATTTACGAAGGACCAGTTGTCAAACTCTTAGAGTTTGGTGCCTTGGTCAATATCCTGCCTGGTAAAGATGGTCTCTTGCATATTTCCGAGATCTCGAATGAGCGCGTTAAGGATGTCAAAGATTATTTGCAAGAAGGCCAAGTCGTTCGCGTGAAATTACTCGCTGCAGACGAGCGTGGTCGTTTACGCCTCTCGATGAAGGCTCTTTTGCCACAAGAGGGCGGTGCAGGTGATTCAGAAATGAGCACAAGCACCAACGAGACCGTTTAATCGCAGGAGACTGGTCATGCGTGTGATGGAGATTCGGGAGTATGGCGCTCCAGAGGTGTTGGTCAAGGCTGAGCGCCCCGATCCCGCAGTGCCTACTCCAGGTTCGGGAGAGATCTTAATTCGAGTCAAGGCGGCCGGTATTAATCGTCCAGATGTCTTGCAACGAAAAGGTCACTATCCCGTGCCACCCGGCGCATCTGATATTCCTGGACTCGAAGTTGCTGGTGAAATCATTGGCGGCGATCTCGGTCATGGTGATAATGCCTTTGGCCTCAAAGTAGGGGACAAGGTTTGTGCATTGGTGCAGGGCGGTGGATACGCCGATCTCTGTACCGCTCCGATCGCGCAATGTTTGCCATACCCCCAGGGATTTACCGATACCGAAGCGGCATCGTTACCAGAAACGTTTTTCACTGTTTGGAGCAATGTGTTTCAGCGTGGTCAGCTCAGTGCTGGAGAAACCTTGTTGGTACAGGGCGGATCGAGTGGCATTGGTGTTACCGCTATCTTGTTGGCAAAAGCAATGGGCCATCGCGTCTTTGTAACCGCCGGTAGCGATGACAAATGCGCTGCATGCATTCAACTCGGCGCTGATGTAGCCATTAACTATAAAACCCAAGACTTTGTTGAAGAGGTGAAGAAGGCTACCAATGGTAAGGGTGTCGATGTAATTTTGGATATGGTCACAGGCACTTATTTGCAACGAGAAATCGATTGCTTGGCTGATGATGGACGGATTGTGGTGATTGCCATTATGGGCGGCT
The DNA here is from genome assembly GCA_027486235.1 of Burkholderiaceae bacterium. Classification (GTDB taxonomy): domain Bacteria; phylum Pseudomonadota; class Gammaproteobacteria; order Burkholderiales; family Burkholderiaceae; genus Polynucleobacter; species Polynucleobacter hoetzingerianus. The sequence goes on along the minus strand of JAIXPN010000061.1, from coordinate 14,844 downwards.
CTAAATCGGAAGTGAACACAGGACAAATCCTGCGTCGCCGTTTAACAATTACTGGTTCGACACTCAGACCCCGTCCGGTCTCATTTAAACGCCAGATTGCAAAAGAGCTTTACCAGCATGTGTGGCCCCTACTGAATGCAGGCAAATTAAAGCCAGTTATCTATAAAACATTTTCCTTGGAGCAGGCTGCTGACGCACATCGATTGATGGCGTCTAGCGAGCATGTTGGGAAAATTATTTTGACTGCTTAATTGGGATTAGTCATGCGTGCACTGACTGTCATCGGTAATTGGAAGATGAATGGCAGTTTTTCCACCAACACACAGTGGATGGAGGCAGTTGGTGAAGGAATGCAGCGTGGTATGCCCGCGGGGCGACGTTTTGGTGTTTGTGTTCCATTTCCCTACCTCCACCAGTGCGCACAGTATTTGACGAGCAGTCAGTTGTTTCTTGGTGCTCAAGATGTATCGGCACATGAGTCAGGCGCCTTTACCGGTGAGGTAAGTGCATCCATGTTGCAAGAGATGGGTGCACGTTTTGTCATTGTTGGGCATTCTGAGCGTCGTATGCAATATGGTGAGGCCAATGAAACCATTGCTTTAAAGGCCGGTTGTGCTTTGGATCATGAGATTACCCCGATTATCTGTGTGGGGGAGACCGCTGATGAACGAAACTCTGGGCGCGCGATTGAGGTTGTTCGCCGTCAGGTTGCCAGTCAGGTGAGTACCTTGCAGGATCGTCTCGTCGATTGTTTAATTGCCTATGAGCCAATTTGGGCAATTGGCACGGGTAAAGTAGCTAGCGCCCAAATGGCACAAGACATGCATCGTGCGATTCGTTTGCAATTGGCTGAATTTGATGATGATGTGGCATCCCACATTGGCATTATTTATGGCGGTAGTGTGCGCGCTGATAATGCGACGGAGTTGTTTGCAATGCCCGATATTGATGGCGGGCTGGTAGGCGGGGCATCCTTGGATGCCCAAGAATTTCTATCGATTTGCCGGTCTTAACTGGCAAATGGTGTAACTGATTTATTTATGGAGAAATAGTATGGAGTGGCTTAAAACCTTATTTGTCGTTTTACAGGTGATCTCTGCATTGGCTATCATCGGTTTGGTATTGATCCAGCAGGGTAAAGGTGCTGATATGGGTGCTGCGTTTGGATCTGGATCCTCCGGTAGTCTGTTCGGCGCCTCCGGTTCCGCCAACTTCCTATCCCGCACAACCGCCATCTGTGCCGTAATCTTTTTTGTAAGCACTCTCGGGATCACTTGGTTGGGCACTAAAAAGCCTGTTGAGTCAGGGGTTTTATCCAATTCAACTCTCCCAACCGTAGCCCCTGCGCAGCAGAGTGGCCAGGCAGTTCCTGCACCTGCCGCCACCCCCAATTCAGAGCCCTCTAAGCCCGTCGTTCCGAAGTAATTTTCACCCTTTTTTAGGGGTGCAATGCGGTAGAATTGAGGGTTGTTGTAGGGCTTTTCCAAGATGCCGACGTGGTGAAATTGGTAGACACGCTATCTTGAGGGGGTAGTGGCTTAGGCTGTGCGAGTTCGAGTCTCGCCGTCGGCACCAAAGTGGGTTAGTTTGCTTGGGAATTCTTGAGGTTTGTCCTAAATCAAGAGTTCATTGATTGAAGTCGTTCATAATTCGTAGGTTTTGGAAAACATCTGACGCAGGATAGAAGTTGAATCTTTCAAATTACTTCCCGGTGCTGTTGTTCATACTTGTCGGTATCGGCGTGGGATTGGCTCCCATTGTTCTCGGTAAAGTTTTAGCTCCTTCCAAACCTGACTCTGAAAAAGTTTCTCCATACGAGTGTGGCTTTGAGGCCTTCGAAGATGCTCGTATGAAATTTGATGTGCGTTACTACTTAATCGCCATCCTCTTTATCCTCTTTGATCTTGAAACCGCATTTTTATTCCCCTGGGGCGTTGCCTTAAGGGATATTGGCTGGGAAGGTTACTTAGCAATGGTGATCTTTCTCTTGGAATTCATTATCGGTTTTGTGTATATCTGGAAAAAGGGCGCCCTTGATTGGGAGTAATAGTAGATGGCACTTGAAGGTGTTCTAAAACAAGGTTTTGTTACCACCTCTGCTGATCAGTTAATTAACTGGACCAGAACGGGTTCTTTATGGCCCATGACCTTTGGTTTGGCATGTTGCGCTGTTGAGATGATGCACGCCGGTGCATCCCGCTATGACCTCGATCGTTTTGGTGTGGTGTTTCGTCCATCTCCCCGTCAGTCAGATCTCATGATTGTGGCTGGTACTTTATGCAATAAGATGGCCCCGGCATTACGCAAGGTCTATGACCAAATGCCAGAGCCACGCTGGGTACTCTCGATGGGTTCATGCGCAAATGGCGGTGGCTACTATCACTATTCCTATTCAGTGGTGCGCGGTTGCGATCGCATTGTGCCAGTTGACGTCTATGTGCCAGGTTGCCCACCTACTGCAGAAGCATTGATCTACGGCATCATCCAGTTGCAGGCCAAGATTGGCCGCACAAGCACGATTGCGCGTAAGGGTTGAAATGTCAGAGCGTTTAGAGCAACTTCGTCAACAATTGGATCGTGTGCTCGGTCAACGCATTCAAAGTGCGGTCATTGATCACAATGAGCTTACCATCGTGCTAAATCATGAAAGCTATGCAGAGGCAGCCAAGCTCTTGCGCGATGATCCCAGCCTATCGTTTGAACAGTTAATTGACCTCTGTGGAGTTGATTACCGCGATTACGCAGATGGCTCTTGGAGTGGCCCTCGCTTTGCAGTAGTTAGTCATTTGCTATCTGTTAAACACAATCAACGTTTAAGGGTGAGAGTGTTTGCACCCGATGATGACTATCCATTACTCGCCTCGATGGTGCCGATTTGGAATTCCGCTAATTGGTTTGAGCGCGAGGCATTTGATCTATTCGGTATTTTGTTTGATGGGCATGATGATTTGCGTCGCATCTTGACCGACTATGGTTTTATTGGCCATCCCTTCCGCAAGGATTTCCCTGTCTCGGGCACAGTGGAGATGCGTTACGACCCTGATCTAAAGCGCGTGGTGTATCAGCCAGTAACCATTGATCCACGCGAGGTAACCCCACGAGTCATTCGTGAAGAGCAATACGGTGGACTGAACTAATGGCTGAGATTAAGAACTACACCCTTAATTTTGGTCCTCAGCATCCTGCTGCGCATGGTGTCTTGCGCCTAGTGCTCGAGCTCGATGGTGAAGTTATTCAGAGGGCAGATCCCCATATTGGTTTATTGCATCGCGCCACTGAAAAACTAGCCGAGACCAGAACCTGGATACAAAACGTTCCCTACATGGATCGTCTTGATTATGTATCGATGATGGTGAATGAGCATGCCTATGTGATGGCGATTGAGAAGTTGTTGGATGTAGAAGTGCCTATTCGGGCGCAATACATTCGGGTTATGTTTGATGAGCTCACTCGACTACTCAATCACTTACTTTGGGTGGGGTGTCACGGACTTGACGTTGGTGCGATGGCAATATTCTTGTACGCCTTCCGTGATCGCGAAGATATCTTTGATATGTATGAAGCGGTATCCGGTGCACGAATGCACGCTGCTTACTATCGTCCGGGCGGTGTTTATCGTGATCTCCCTGAGCAGATGCCTCTCTATACAAAATCAGCGATTCGTAGTGAGGGAGCTGTAAAGCGCTTGAATGAGAATCGCAGCGGCTCCTTGTTGGACTTCATTGAGGACTTCAGCAATCGCTTTCCTGCGAATGTGGATGAGTACAACAATCTCTTAACCGATAACCGTATCTGGAAGCAGCGTTTAGTGGGTATCGGTGTTGTTACACCAGAGCGTGCATTGCAAATGGGCTTTACAGGTCCAATGCTGCGTGGTTCGGGTATCGAATGGGACTTGCGCAAGAAGCAGCCCTATGAGGTCTATGACAAACTGGATTTTGATATTCCGGTGGGTGTAAATGGTGATAGTTACGATCGCTATTTAGTGCGCATGGAAGAGATGCGTCAATCCAATCGCATCATTGCTCAGTGCGTGAAATGGCTACGGGCCAACCCAGGGCCAGTGATGAGTGATAACCACAAAGTGGCTCCTCCAAAACGGGTTGATATGAAAACCAATATGGAAGAGTTGATCCATCACTTCAAGCTCTTCACTGAGGGTATTCATGTGCCAGCCGGTGAGGCGTATGCTGCCGTTGAGCATCCCAAGGGTGAGTTTGGTATTTATTTGATGTCCGATGGTGCAAACAAACCCTATCGCTTAAAGATTAGGGCGCCTGGTTTTGCTCATCTCGCAGCGATGGATGAGATGTCGCGCGGTCATATGATTGCCGATGCAGTCACCATCATTGGTACCCAAGACATTGTGTTTGGTGAGATTGATCGATAAATGAATACAGCAAACTCACTTTTCTCTACTAAAACGCGCGCCGAGATGGATCGCAATATTGCGAAGTATCCGCCCGAGCAAAAGCAATCAGCGGTCATGGCTTGCCTAATCGCTGCTCAAGAGGAGCATGGTTGGGTTTCTCCAGCGATTATTGCGGAAGTGGCCGGCATCCTTGATATGCCCACCATCGCAGTAGAAGAGGTGGCAACTTTTTACAATATGTATGAGACCAAACCGATTGGCCAGTTCAAACTCGTTATTTGCACGAATTTGCCTTGCCAACTCACCCATGGCGAGGAAGCTGCGGAGTATCTCAAGAAAAAATTAGGCATTGGCTTTAATGAGACCACCCCCTGTGGCACCTTCACCCTCAAAGAAGGTGAGTGCATGGGCGCTTGTGGCGACTCTCCCGTATTACTTGTTAACAATCATCGGATGTGTAGTTTTATGAGCCATGACAAGATCGATGCTCTCTTAGATGAACTAAAAACCCAAGCAAAACAGGGAGCCTCTGCATGAGCAGTTTGCACAGTCGGCATATCAAGCCCTTAATCCTTGCCGGTTTGGATGGCCAGAACTGGCGCCTCAAGGACTATGAGGCGCGTGGCGGCTATCAACAATTAAAGCGGATCTTGAGCGAAAAGATTACTCCTGACGCCGTGATTGCAGAAGTGAAGGCTTCATCCTTGCGTGGTCGTGGAGGCGCCGGATTCCCAACTGGTTTGAAGTGGAGCTTCATGCCTAAGAACTACCAAGGTGCTAAATACTTGGTTTGCAATAGCGACGAGGGTGAGCCTGGCACATTTAAAGACCGCGACATCATGCGTTATAACCCACATGCTTTGATTGAGGGCATGATCATTGGCGCCTATGCAATGGGTATCTCAACTGGATACAACTATATTCATGGTGAGATCTGGGAGGTATACAAGCGCTTTGAGGAGGCTTTAGATGAAGCGCGTGCTGCTGGCTATCTGGGTCAGTCGATCATGGGAAGTGAGTTTAGTTTTCAATTGCATGCAGCCCCTGGCTTTGGTGCATACATTTGTGGCGAAGAGACCGCTTTACTAGAGTCATTGGAGGGCAAAAAAGGTCAGCCACGCTTTAAACCTCCATTCCCAGCGAACTTTGGTTTGTATGGGAAGCCCACAACAATTAACAACACAGAGACATTTGCGGCCGTTCCATTCATCTTGGCAATTGGCTCCGAGGCTTACCTCAAATTAGGTAAACCCAATAATGGCGGTACCAAAATATTTTCAGTCTCCGGGGATGTTGCATATCCAGGTAATTACGAGATTCCTCTGGGTACACCATTTGCCGAGTTGCTTAAGCTCGCAGGCGGCGTGCGCAATGGTAAGCAATTAAAGGCAGTGATTCCTGGTGGCTCATCGGCACCAGTATTGCCGGGCAACATCATGATGGATATCACCATGGACTACGACGCGATCTCAAAGGCAGGATCGATGTTGGGTTCGGGGGCAGTGATTGTGATGGATGAGACCCGCTGTATGGTGCGCTCACTGTTGCGACTTTCTTATTTCTATCACGAAGAGTCATGCGGCCAATGCACACCTTGTCGTGAGGGAACCGGTTGGCTTTGGCGGATTGTGAATCGGATTGAGCATGGTCAAGGCCGTCCTGAAGATTTGGATCTACTCAAAGACGTCGCTGGAAATATTCAAGGTCGCACCATTTGTGCTTTAGGAGACGCTGCTGCAATGCCAGTGCAGGGAATGCTCAAGCATTACCTAGATGAGTTTGCTTATCACGTTGAGCACAAGCGTTGTTTAGTCTCTTCTTACGCAAAGGCAGCTTAAGTATGAGCACAGTGAACATGATTGAGATTCACGTCGATGGCAAAGCCGTTGAGGTTCCTCAAGGTTCCATGGTGATGCATGCCACAAACAAATTAGGTACTTATGTACCGCATTTCTGTTATCACAAGAAATTATCGATCGCAGCCAATTGCCGCATGTGTCTAGTCGAGGTGGAGAAGGCGCCAAAGCCCTTGCCAGCCTGCGCTACCCCAGTGATGCCCGGCATGAAAGTATTTACGCACTCGGCCAAAGCAGTCGAAGCCCAAAAATCAGTGATGGAGTTTTTACTGATTAACCACCCCTTAGATTGCCCAATTTGCGATCAGGGCGGCGAATGTCAGTTACAAGATCTTGCGGTCGGCTATGGTAAGTCAAGCTCGCGCTATAAGGAAGAGAAGCGCGTGGTGTTTCATAAGAACGTTGGGCCATTGATTTCGATGGAAGAGATGTCTCGCTGCATTCATTGCACCCGCTGTGTACGCTTTGGTCAAGAGGTCGCTGGTGTGATGGAGCTGGGTATGATTAATCGTGGCGAGCATTCGGAGATCACCACCTTTGTTGGTCAGACGGTTGATTCTGAGCTCTCCGGCAACATGATTGATATTTGCCCCGTTGGTGCCCTGACCAGTAAACCATTCCGTTATGCAGCGCGCACCTGGGAGTTGGTCCGTAAACGCTCGCTGAGCCCCCATGATTCTTTGGGCAGTAACACCACCGTGCAGACCAAGGCAAATCGGGTGATGCGGGTAGTTGCTCTAGAGAACGAAGAGATCAATGAATGCTGGATTAGCGATCGTGATCGCTTTGCTTATGAAGGCCTCAATAGTACTGATCGTCTGACCACTCCTATGGTGAAGCAAAATGGCCAGTGGCTAGAAACCGATTGGCAATCTGCACTCGATTATGTGGTGCATTCATTGGGCGATATTCAGAAGCAGCATGGTAGTAATGCTCTAGCTGCCTTAGCCCATCCAATTTCGAGTGTGGAAGAGTTATATCTCTTGCAAAAGGTGATGCGCGGCCTTGGCGCTACTCAAATAGAGAGCCGGTTGCGTCAAGTGGATACCCGTGGCGCCGCTCAAACTGCTTGGTTAGGAATGCCAATTGCAGAGATCAATCATCTCAAGCGCGTTTTTGTGATTGGTAGCTATTTGCGCAAAGATCAGCCATTACTGGCTGCGCGCATTCGCACCGCCACGAAGCGCGGTCTCCAGGTTTATCGATTAGATGCTGGTGGCAATGATTGGTTAATGCCAATTGCAGCTCATCTTCATAGCGCTCCTGCAGAGTGGGTGAAGCAACTAAGCGAGATTGCAACTGCGCTTGCGAAAGCAAAATCATTGACCCTGCCAACAGGTTTACAAGCAAGCTCGGTATCAGCAGCAGCTCAACACATTGCCGATCAATTATTAGCGGGTGCAAATTCAGAGAAACAAGCTATTTTCTTAGGCGCGCTCGCAGTTACCCATCCGAATGCATCGGATTTGCATGTCTTGGCTGAGTTTATTGCTCAACATACGGGTGCTTGTCTTGGATTTCTGAGTGAAGGCGGCAATGCAGTCGGCGCTCAAGCGGTTGGCGCTACCCAAGGTAACCAGGGAAGTGTAGACAGTCTTTTGCAAAGTAATGCGCGTGCCTATGTGTTGATGAACATTGAGCCCTTGATGGATTTGCCCAACCCACAGCAAACACGTGCAGCGCTGACAAAGGCAGATACAGTGATTGCCCTAAGTGCATTCACGAGCCCCGATTTGCTCGAGTTGGCTGATGTCATTTTGCCGATCACCCCATATACCGAGACCGTAGGTACTTATGTGAACATGGCAGGTCAGGTGCAGACCATTCAACCTGCTGTTCGTCCCTTGGCTGAGGCAAGACCCGCTTGGAAAGTATTGCGAGCAATGGGCAGTCTTTTGAACTTAGACGGCTTCTTGTATAACCTGCCAGAAGAGGTGTACGCAGACGCTTTGGCAAAACCACTTGAGCATTCCTTAAGTAATGCTTTTACAGCAAACGCACAAATTCTGAATAAGAACATCTTGTCTGGCTCGATTCAGCGTTTAGCCGACCAGGCTATTTATTCAAGCGATGCAATCGTACGTCGTGCTCCATCCCTCCAGCTCACACGGGATGCCAAGACGGCAAATCAAATTGGTTTGGGCGAGTCTTTATTCAATCAGTTAGGCCTAAAGGAAGGTGACCTGGTTGCGATTAGCCAAGAAGGAAAGACTATCGAGGCAGCGGTAACACTACAGCCCGGTTTAGCAGCTGGTGTAGTGCGCATTGCGGTTGGAACCAATATGAGTGCCCAGCTTGGTTCTATGTTTGGTGAGGTCACTGTCGCCAAAGTGGCGGTCACCGCCTAGGGTAGCTTATGACAGAACTTTTGAACATCATCACAACTCAAGGCGCGGAGCTCTTTGGCCCAACATGGCCATTGGTGTGGTCCTTGGTGAAGATTGTGGTGATTGTTCTGCCAATGTTTGGTGCGGTTGCATATCTCACTCTATGGGAACGCAAATTAATCGGCTGGATGCATATTCGCTTGGGCCCTAATCGTGTTGGCCCCTTGGGACTGCTGCAGCCGATTGCAGACGCTCTAAAGCTATTAATGAAGGAGATTATTTCTCCGGCGCGCGCCAGTCATACCTTGTACATCATTGCGCCATTGATGGTGCTTACCCCAGCATTTGCTGCTTGGGCGGTGATGCCATTTCAGGCTGAACTGGTTCTAGCCGATGTGAATGCTGGTTTGCTCTACATCATGGCAATTACATCTGTTGGTGTGTACGGAGTGATCCTAGCGGGTTGGGCATCGAATTCGAAGTATCCATTCTTGGGTGCGATGCGCGCATCGGCGCAGATGATCTCGTACGAGATTGCTATGGGCTTTGCTCTGGTCTCCGTATTAATGGTTGCGGGCTCCCTCAATCTGAGTAATATCGTGCGCTCACAAGAAGTGGGTTACTTTGCTGATATGGGCCTGAACTTTCTTTCATGGAACTGGTTACCGCTATTGCCCATGTTTGTGATTTATTTCATATCGGGTGTTGCTGAAACCAATCGCCACCCCTTTGACGTAGTAGAAGGGGAGTCAGAAATTGTTGCGGGCCACATGGTGGAGTACTCGGGTATGGCGTTTGCGCTCTTCTTCCTAGCCGAATATGCCAATATGATCTTGATCGCTGCCTTGGCGTCGACCATGTTCTTGGGTGGTTGGCTACCCATTCTTGATCTACCGATTTTGAGAGACATCCCAGGCTTTTTCTGGCTATTTGCCAAGACCTTTTTCTTGTTGTCATGTTTTATTTGGTTGCGTGCTACTTTGCCACGCTACCGTTATGACCAAATTATGCGTTTGGGCTGGAAGGTCTTTATCCCCTTAACGGTATTTTGGGTCCTTTTGGTTGGTGCTTGGATTTTGTCCCCATGGAATATCTGGAGCTAAGCGATGATGTTTAAACGAATCTCCCAGTTCTTAGATAGCTTGATGCTAAAAGACGTACTGACGGGTATGTCAATCACGGGCCGTTATTTGTTCAAGCCAAAGATTACTGTCCAGTACCCTGAAGAGAAGACACCTTTATCACCCCGTTTCCGTGGCCTACACGCATTGCGTCGCTACCCGAATGGGGAAGAGCGTTGCATTGCGTGCAAATTATGTGAAGCAGTATGTCCTGCTTTGGCCATCTCGATTGAGTCTGATCAGCGTGACGATGGTACGCGGAGAACAACACGCTATGACATTGATCTAACAAAATGTATCTTCTGCGGGTTTTGCGAAGAGGCTTGTCCAGTCGACGCCATTGTTGAAACCAATATCTTTGAATACTTTGGCGATAAACGCGGTGATCTCTACTTCACCAAAGAAATGTTGCTAGCTGTTGGTGATGAGTACGAAAAACAAATTGCTGCTAACCGCGAGGCTGATGCCCCTTATCGTTAATTGATTTATGAACTTTGATCCATCCACTCTCTTTGCGGTTTTCTTCTACGCCTTTGCTGGTTTGCTAGTCATATCTGCATTGCGAGTGGTGACTGTATCTAACCCAGTGCATGCTGCTTTGTTCTTGGTACTTGCTTTATTTAGTGCATCCGGCATTTGGATGCTCCTTAAGGCGGAGTTCTTAAGCTTAATTCTCATCCTGGTCTATGTGGGTGCCGTGATGGTGTTGTTTTTGTTTGTGGTGATGATGCTCGATCTTGATTTAGCCCACCTACGTCGCGACTTTAAGAAATATCTTCCTCTGGCGATGCTCATTGGCGTGGTCATCATCCTCGAGCTATCAATTGTTTTGATCCGTGGATTTATAGGCACGACTTCCCCCGTCAATATCCTGCCCGAAGTGGTCTCGGCTAATAACACCCAAGCGCTTGGCTATCTGATGTTTACCGATTATCTCTATGCCTTTGAAATCGCCGGAATCATTCTCTTGGTGGCAATTATTGCTGCAGTGGCATTAACCTTGCGCAAGCGCAAGGATGTCAAGGGACAAAATATTGCCGATCAGGTCGCTGTCAAGGCAAAAGATCGGATGCGGATTGTATCGATGGATTCCGTTGGTGATGCAAAGCAGGACCGTAAGTCTAAATCGTCTGAGACCGAGAACAAATCATGACCATCACACTCGCTCATTATCTTGTCCTTGGCGCCATCCTCTTTGCGATTAGCGTGGTTGGCATCTTTTTAAATCGACGTAATGTGATTATTTTGTTGATGGCCATCGAGCTGATGTTGCTCGCTGTCAATATGAACTTTGTGGCCTTCTCCCATTACTTGGGTGATATGGCGGGGCAAGTTTTTGTGTTCTTCATTCTGACCGTAGCAGCTGCAGAAGCTGCCATTGGCTTGGCAATTTTGGTGGTTCTGTTCCGTAAGGTAGACACCATTAATGCGGAAGATCTAGATCACCTCAAAGGTTAGTACACATGGCATCTTCCTTAACCACCGCCCATCTCTGCGCAATTCCGCTAGCCCCGCTGGTGGGTTCGGCCATGGCCGGTTTATTAGGAACCCGATTCTTGGGTAATCGGATTGGGCAGGTGGCATCCCAGTCCTTAACGATTTTAGGGGTTGCGATTTCTTTAATCCTATCCTGCTGGGTTTTATACGAAGTCAACAATGGCTACTACTTTGACGGTAGCGTGTACACCTGGATGAAGTTGGGCGAACTCAGTTTTGATATTGGCTTCTTGATTGATCCATTAACCGCAGTAATGATGGTGGTCGTGACCTTTGTATCCTTAATGGTCCACATTTACACCATTGGTTATATGGCAGGGGAGGAGGGATATAACCGCTTCTTTGCTTACATTTCCTTGTTCACCTTTGCCATGTTGATGCTGGTGATGAGCAATAACATGTTGCAACTATTCTTTGGCTGGGAAGCTGTTGGTGTGGTCTCCTATCTTTTGATTGGTTTTTATTACGACCGACCCACCGCGATTTTTGCCAACATGAAGGCTTTCTTGGTGAACCGGGTTGGTGACTTTGGCTTTATCTTAGGAATCGGCCTGTTATTGGCCGCTACTGGTTCCATGAACTACGCCGATATCTTTGCCCAAAACACTGTATTGGCTGCGCAAACCGTTCCTGGAACTGACTGGAACTTAGTAACTGTAGCTTGTATTTGCTTGTTCATTGGTGCAATGGGTAAGTCAGCCCAGTTCCCCTTGCATGTTTGGTTGCCTGACTCAATGGAAGGCCCAACTCCTATTTCAGCGCTCATCCACGCGGCAACGATGGTAACCGCTGGTATCTTTATGGTGACCAGAATGTCACCACTCTTTGAGTTATCCGATGTCGCTCTGAGCTTCATCTTGGTGATGGGTTCAATCACGGCACTCTTCATGGGCTTTTTAGGAATCGTGCAAACCGATATCAAGAGGGTGGTGGCGTATTCCACGCTCTCGCAGTTGGGTTACATGACCGTTGCTCTGGGAGTGTCAGCGTATCCGATCGCCATCTTCCATTTAATGACCCATGCGTTTTTCAAGGCTTTGCTCTTCTTGGGTGCGGGCAGTGTGATTGTTGGCATGCATCATGAGCAAGATATGCGCAAGATGGGTGGTTTATGGAAGTACATGCCCATTAGCTGTCTGATGATCCTCTTGGGCTCTTTGGCTTTGATCGGTACGCCGTTCTTCTCCGGTTTTTATTCCAAGGATTCTATTATTGAGGCGGTTGCTGCAAGCACCATTCCCGGTTCAGGCTTCGCTTATTTTGCGGTCATGATGAGTGTTTTTGTCACCGCCCTGTATTCATTCCGCCTGTACTTCTATGTCTTTCATGGTAAAGAGCGTTTTGGGCATGATGATCATGGTCACCATGATGCGCATGGCGATCATCACGGCTTGGCCCCTGGGGAGAAGCCGCATGAGTCACCTTGGGTGATTACCTTGCCATTGATTGCTTTGGCAATTCCATCGGTCATCATTGGCTACTACACCATTGATCCAATGCTCTTTGGCACCTTCTTCGGAGATGCGATTTTTGTCGATGCTGCCAAACATCCAGCGATGGCAACCTTAGCATCTCATTTCCATGGCCCAGTAGCCATGGCCCTGCATGGCTTTACAACCCCGGTATTTTTACTACTAGTACTTGGCGTGCTGGTAGCCGCCATCTGCTATCTATGGGCAACGTCATTACCCGAGAAGATTGCCAAGACTTTTGCCCCGATTAAAACTCTCTTAGATAACAAGTACTACTTGGATGACCTCAATCAGTGGATCTTTGCTAAAGGCGCTTTATTGATTGGTGGTGGTTTATGGAAGCAGGGCGATCAACGCGTCATTGATGGTTGGATGGTAAACGGTAGCGCGCATTTGGTCGATCGGTTCTCGGGCGTGATTCGGCATTTGCAATCGGGTTATTTGTATCACTATGCCTTTGCCATGATCGTGGGGCTGGTTGGTCTACTTGCCTGGATTTTGTATACCCATATTTATATTGCCTATTAAGTTAAAGCCCCTGTCATGATCCTTTCCTACGCTATTTGGATTCCGATTGTTTTTGGTCTGATCATTTTGATCTATGGCTCAGAGCGTCCATCCGCTGGCGTTCGTTATCTTGCTTTATTTGGTGCCATTCTCGGCTTCATTGCCACATTGCCTCTGATTAGTAATTTCGATTTGGCAAATCCGGGGATGCAATTTGTGGAGAAAATTAGCTGGATTGACCGCTACGACATTAACTATTACTTAGGCGTTGACGGTATCTCTGTCTGGTTTGTAGTGTTGACCGCCTTCATTAATATTTTTGTGGTGATTGCTGCCTGGGAAGTGATCACCGAGAAGGTCTCGCAGTATTACGCAGCCTTCATGATTTTGTCGGGCTTAATGATTGGCGTATTCTCTGCGCTCGATGGCTTGCTCTTCTACATCTTCTTCGAGGCTACCTTAATCCCAATGTACATCATCATTGGTGTATGGGGAGGGCAGAATCGGATTTATGCAGCCTTTAAGTTCTTCCTCTATACATTGCTGGGCTCCTTATTGGCTTTAATTGCTCTGTTATATCTGTATAACGTGAGTAATACCTTTGATATTTTGGCTTGGCATCACACCAAGTTGGATATTGTGGAGCAGGTACTGCTCTTCATCGCTTTCTTTATGGCCTTTGCAGTTAAGGTGCCGATGTGGCCATTGCACACTTGGTTGCCCGATGTGCACGTTGAGGCGCCTACAGGTGGTTCGGTGGTTCTGGCAGCCATCATGTTGAAGCTAGGTGCGTATGGATTCCTGCGGTTTTCTTTACCGATTGCACCCGATGCCAGCCAATACTTAGCGCCGATTATTATTTTCTTATCCTTGGTGGCAGTTATTTACGTTGGTTTAGTGGCCCTCGTCCAGCAGGATATGAAAAAACTGGTGGCGTATTCATCGATTGCTCACATGGGTTTTGTGACCCTTGGCTTTTTCATCTTCAGCCCCTTAGGGATTGAGGGTGGCATTATTCAGATGATTTCCCATGGTTTTGTATCGGGCGCAATGTTCTTGGCCATTGGTGTTCTTTATGACCGAATGCACACTCGCCAGATCGCCGATTATGGTGGCGTGGTTCATCGAATGCCTAAGTTTTCTGCCTTCATGGTGCTGATGGCGATGGCCAATTGCGGCTTACCTGCTACCTCTGGATTTGTGGGGGAGTTTATGGTGATCTTGGCCGCAGTTGATTACGACTTCATGATCGGACTTTTATCGGCGACGGCCCTGATCCTGGGTGCCGCATATTCTCTTTGGATGGTTAAGCGCGTGATCTTTGGTGCTGTTGCTAATGATCATGTTGCACAGCTGGAGGATCTCAATAGCCGAGAGTTCTTCATGTTTATCGTGCTTTCAATCTGCGTGATTGGTATGGGTGTCTATCCAAAACCATTTACCGACATTATTCATCCGGCGGTCATGCAGCTCCTCGAGCATGTCGCCATCAGCAAACTCTGAGTAAAGAAATCGTATGGACTCCTTTGATCTAATCGCAATTGCTCCAGAGCTCGTTTTAATCACGATTAGCTGCTTACTGCTGGTTACCAGTGCTTTTGTCAAAGAAGCAAAGGGTGATCCTGAGCAGGATGTATTTCATGCTCCTAGAGCCGCATCCTATGTGTACTCGGTGGCTTGCCTTCTCTTAAT
>JAIXPN010000101.1 GCA_027486235.1 Burkholderiaceae bacterium | reverse complement strand
GGCGACTTCGGTCGCCTTTTTTGTTTTTTAAATCACCTAAAATGGAGTCATGGCGAATACTCTTGACCCTTCGAGCAAAAGCTTAGCTGCTCCGCTTGGATTTAATCCTCGCCAAGTTCCAATTGAGCAGCGTTGCGAGGGTCAGAGGCGAGTTCCTGAGGAATTACTGACTGCTCATGGCTTACGTTCTCACTTTGAGTCGCCGCCGCAATGGACCCCAGAGATTACCGATGAAAATCGTCATGTTTTGGCAAGTAATATTATTGCGCGTCGTCATGAGCAGGGCATTACAACCCAGGCGGCTGTATTAATGCCCATCGTGATGCAGGCTAATGAGTTAAGTGTTCTATTGACCCAACGCACCGATCATTTACATGATCACGCGGGGCAAATTAGCTTCCCTGGTGGAAGGATGGATGAGGGAGATCACTCGATTATCAATACTGCGATCCGAGAAAGTGAAGAAGAGATTGGTTTGCCGGGCTCACATATTGAGGTAATCGGAGCTTTACCAGAGTATTTAACGGTCTCCGGCTATCGAGTGACCCCTGTGGTTGCTTTAGTGAAGCCAATTGCCCAATATCAACCTGATCCTTTTGAGGTTGCCGATGTATTTGAGGTTCCCTTACGTTTTTTAATGGACCCCGCTAATCATGAGATTAGGGTGTGGCAAAGCACTGAGGGCTCACGCCGTTTTTATGCAATGCCCTATGCCGAGCGCTTCATTTGGGGCGCCACAGCTGGGATGTTACGAAATCTATATCATTTATTAAAAGCATGACTTTCTTTTCAATTCTATTCGCCCTAATTGCCGAACAGTACCGGCCTGTTACCGCCTCTCATTGGGTGAGGAGGATGAGTGCCGCATGGCTGGATTGGGTTGCCAAAGAGTTTGGTGGTAAATCGGCTGATGGTGCAACACCGGTGGGTGCAAGATTGGCTTGCTTAGTTGGATTTGGTCTACCCAGTATCTTGGTATTCATTATTTATATTGCAGCGTTTGTAGTTCATCCTTTGTTAGCGTTTGTATGGAACATTGTGATTGTGTACCTCTTTTTTGGCTTTCGCCAATTTAGTCATTCATTTACTGAAGTGCATGAGGCGATTCAAAATCATGATTTGCCGGCGGCTCGCAGTGCACTGCAAAGCTGGCTTGGCGATGAGATTGATGTTAGCCGCTTATCCGAGACCGAGATTATTGCGTTGGCTCTAGAAAAAGCAATTATTGGCGCTCATCGTCATGTGTTTGGAGTATTTTTTTGGTTCTTAATGCCCATTGGCCCTGCTGGCGTAGTTTTATATCGCCTAGCTGATAAAGCATCCTTGCGCTGGGAAAGCTTTGGGTCCAATTTATCAGAGGCAGCAAAACATTTTTTCTATATCCTGGATTGGGCGCCCGTTCGCCTGAGCGCAATGAGTTTTGCCATCGTTGGTAATTTTGAGGATTCGGTCTACGCCTGGCGTAATTTGACGAGCAAATGGTCAGACCCATTAACGGCGGTGTTGCTGGCCTCTGGAAGCGGGGCTCTAGGAGTTCGACTTGGTGAGCCACTACGCGAGCCGACTAGCGATGAGGCCCTTGCTAGAGCAGAGGCTGGAGAGCCACCCATCTATGAGATCGGCCATGAGCCCAGCGAGCGCTCCATGCGATCTGCAATTGGTTTGGTATGGCGAGCGATTATTGTTTGTATGGCGGTTTTGGCGATGTTGACCATCGCTCTTTGGATGGGCTAATTCCTTGTATTTGAACATCTGCTGTTTTAGAGTCTGACAGAAGTTGTTTAAATAGAGCCAAACGCTCCGCAGCAATTTCTCCGGAATGAACTGCTGCTCGAATAACGCATCCCGGTTCGCTATCATGCCTGCAATTATGGAAGCGACATTGTCCTAGTAGTGGCTTGAACTCTCGAAAGGCATGTTGAAGCTGGCTTTCAGAAAGGTGGGCAAGACCAAATTCTTGAAATCCGGGTGAGTCAATTAAGCCGCCTAAGTGCCCCCCTGGATCACGACCCCATTCTGGTAAATCAAAGTAGCGGCACGCTGTTGTTGTGTGCTTGCCGCTATCGAGCTTCATGGAGTAATCCTGCGTTAATGCCGCTGCATTTGGTACCCAGGTATTAAGTAACGTTGACTTACCCATTCCGGATTGACCAACTAATACGGATACCTTACCTTTGAGGAAAGGTTTGAGCTTCTCAATTGATTGCAGATCAAATTTTGCAGAGACCTCATGCACTGGGTAGCCCATTTTTTGGTAAGGAAGCAGAAGTTGTCGTGCTGTACTTAATTGACCACGCAAATCACATTTGTTCAAAATAATGCGAAGTTCAATTTGATCGAGCTCTGCAGCAATTACCGCGCGACCAAGTAGGTCAGGTGAAAACGCTGGGGCGGTTGCAAGCACTACCAGAATTTGATCCACATTGGCAGCAATGGATTTACTTTTAAATGCATCTGATCGATAAAGTAAATTCTTACGTTTTTCAATCTCAATAATGCGCGCTTGATCAGGACCTGTTTCCTCAAGAATTAATCGATCACCCACTGCGCCTACATGGCGCTTACCTGGGGTACTAACTTGTATCAATGGACCTGCATGAGAGCCATCTGCTTGGATGGTTTGTGCTAGATAGTGTCTGCCGTAGGAGGCACTAAGGAGGGCGCGAAATTGGCCCATCAGAACACGACGCTCATGCAAATCGTTGTAGGTGAGCAATCCGCAGGGGCGCTGGCGGGTGAGAGCTGTAGAACGCTGTGTAGAGCGGATCGGGGGTTAGGGTCGAGGCATTGTCTTGATAGAGCTTTACCAAGGCAGAAATTAAGGCACTGGCAGAAGATTTTTGGGCGGCAAAGTGGTCAGCTTCATACTCATGTTTACGGGAAGCCAGACTTCCTAGTGGGGTAAAGAAGAAACCAAACACTGGGGCAACCAGCATAAATAATGCCAATGCAAGACCGCCGTTATAGCCATTTAGATCTGGGCTGATACCAAGCCCTAGATAGAACCACGCTTGTGAGCTTACCCAGCCCAAAATCGCCAACATTACAAAACTAAGTGCAAAGGAGACTAGTAAACGCTTGCGGATATGCTGCCGTTTAAAGTGCCCAAGTTCATGAGCAAGCACCGCTTCAACTTCAAGTGGCTCAAGCTTTTCAATCAAAGTGTCGAAGAACACAATTCGTTTTGCTTTACCAATGCCAGTGAAATAAGCGTTACCATGCGCACTGCGTTTGCTACCATCCATGACATATAAACCTTGGCTAGCAAAATCACAACGCTCCAAGAGATGCTCAATCTGGGTTTTTAGGGGACCTTCTTCTAGGGCTTTGAACTTATTAAAAAGAGGGGCAATAAAGGTCGGGAATAGCCAAAGTAATAGGGCATTGAATGCGGTCCAAACGATCCAGGTCCATAGCCACCAGTAGGGCCCACTATTGGACATGAGCTCTAATACCAGCCATAGCAAGGGAAGTCCAAGCGCGGCGGCTAATACAACCCCCTTCAACATGTCCATCCAAAAGAGCTTGGGGGTCATGCGATTAAAGCCATACGCAGCCTCAATACCAAATTGCTTTTTCCAGGAAAACGGCAAATCCAAAATACCTGAGATTAAGAATAATGAAACTAGCAAAGTCATTTGTTGCAGAATGCCAGGACCAAAAATACCAAGAAGCGTTTGATTCAGAAGCTCTAAACCACCTAATAGGGTGAATGCGATTAAAACTAGCGCTCCAAAGAAGTTCTCAATCAAACCAAGACGTAATTTAGCTATCGTATAGTCGGCTGCTTTTTGATGATCCGCTAAACTGATCGTGTGAGTAAATTCATTCGGTACACTAGAGCGATGGATAGCAACATGGCGAATTTGACGCATTGCTAACCAGTGGCGTAAGCCAACGCTCAGTACTACGGCAAGAATGAAGAGATATGTAAAGGTCATGGGATCATTATAAAGATGAGTGGGGAAAACAAGGTGCCTGGCAATAATGCTGAACCAATGATTTGGGTAGATATGGAAATGTCTGGTTTAAAGCCAGATTCTGACCGTATTTTGGAAATCGCCATGATTGTGACCGATGCCCATCTCAATGTCATTGCCACTGCTCCAGTATGGGTTGTTCATCAAGCGGATGAGGTTCTGGGTGGAATGGATGCATGGAATAAAGGGACTCATACTAAATCAGGCTTAGTGGATAAAGTCAGAGCTTCCGCTCTAAATGAGTATGCTGTAGAGGAACAGTGCATTGCTTTTCTAAAGCAATATGTCAAGGCGAATACCGCACCAATGTGCGGAAACTCGATCTGTCAAGATCGGCGATTCATGGCCCGCTATATGCCAAAACTAGAGGCTTATTTCCATTATCGGAATGTGGACGTGTCAACTATTAAAGAATTATGTAAACGCTGGCAACCCGAGCTTGTTAAAGGCTTTAATAAGCAACAGGCTCATACTGCTTTGGCTGACATTATGGAATCAATTGAAGAGCTCAAATACTATCGGGAACATTTTTTTATTCCGTCTCAACAGTAATCAAAGAATAAAGCAGTATTGATTTGCGCGTATCACTTCTTTTTCTTGGGACGAAAGGCTTTGACGATGGCCTCATCCGTTTCAATAAAGGGCCCACCAATCAAATCGATGCAATAGGGTACTGCTGCAAAAATACCGTGGGCAATAACCTTGCCATCCGAATCTTTAAGGCCCCCTAAGGTTTCCTGAATGGATTTAGGTTGTCCAGGCAGATTCATGATAAGGGCGGCATGATCTTCAATCTCACGCAAGACGGCTACTTGCCGTGAAAGAATGGCTGTGGGTACAAAACGCAAGCTAATTTGACGCATTTGCTCACCAAACCCAGGCATTTCACGAGTACCAGCTTCGAGGGTAGCTTCAGGTGTTACATCTCGACGTGCTGGCCCGGTGCCGCCAGTTGTTAATACCAAATCACAGCCCAGCTCATCAACGAGTTCGATCAAAGTCGATGTGATGTGCTCGGTCTCATCTGGAATAAGGCGCTCATGAAAAACCACGGGGGTAGTAATGACCGTACTCAGCCAATTTTTTAATGAGGGGATTCCTTCGTCAACATATATACCTTGACTTGCTCGATCCGAAATCGATACCAAACCGATCTTTGCCTCATTAGGGCTATTGCGATGAAAAGGGTTTTGATGCTTCATGGACATATTCTAGCTATCATTGAGGGATGTTTGCATATTCCCCGGATCAATTTAGGATCATTATTGACTTTATTCTGGCTGAAGCCAAGCGTGTTGGGGCATCAGACGCTGCCGCAGAAATCTCAGAAGGCCATGGTTTATCGGTAACGGTGCGCAAAGGCGACGTAGAGACCATTGAGCAAAGTCTTGATAAGCAAGTGGGCGTGAGTGTTTACCTTGGTCAGCGCCGGGGTAACGCCAGCACCAGTGATTTTTCTCCAGATTCATTGCGCACTACCGTAGAGGCTGCCTTTCATATTGCACAACATACCGCAGAAGATGAATGCGCTGGTTTGGCTGAGGCAGATCTTTTGGAGCAAAATCCTAAAGATCTTGATTTGTTCCATCCATGGGACTTAGATGCAAAAAAGGCAATTGCAATAGCACGAAAAGCTGAAAAAGCAGCATTTGCAGTTGATAAAGCGATTCAAAATAGTGATGGAGCATCGGTATCTGCTCAGCAAGCGCACTTTATGCTGGGGACTAGCAATGGCTTTATCGGAGGATATCCATATTCAAGGCATTTCATATCATGCGCACCGATTGCCAGCGCCTCTAAAAAATCCAATGCAATGCAACGCGATGATTGGTATAGCACCTCTCGTGTGGCTAGCGAGCTAGCAAATCCTGCTTTGATTGGTCGATATGCTGCGCAACGAGCGCTAGCACGATTAAATGCAAAATCCTTAAGTACTCGTCGCTGCCCTGTTATTTTTGAGGCACCGATTGCGGTCGGGTTAATTGGCTCCTTGGTTCAAGCTACTTCTGGAGGGGCCTTATATCGCCGCTCTAGTTTTTTGTTGGATAGCCTTGGTAAGCAAGTGATGCCAGATCATATTGATCTCTTTGAGTTACCCCATTTAAAGCGGATGACTGGCAGCGCCCCCTTTGATGAGGAGGGTGTTCGTACCCAAGCTCGCTCGGTGGTATCCAAGGGCGAGTTACAAGGCTACTTCTTATCTACCTACTCCGCTAGAAAGTTAGGGATGCAGACTACTGGAAATGCAGGTGGCGCACATCACCTTAAGTTGCACAGTATGCATACACCCAGTGGAGGTCTGCCGGGTTTATTAAAAGAAATGGGAACAGGTCTTTTGGTAACTGAACTGATGGGCCAGGGAGTGAACTACGTGACCGGCGATTACTCACGGGGTGCTTTTGGTTACTGGGTCGAAAATGGAATCATTCAATATCCTGTCGAGGAAATTACGATCGCCGGTAACTTAAAAGATATGCTGTTGGATATTCAAGCTGTAGGGGATGATACGATCATCCGCGGTACCAAAGAAACCGGATCGATTTTGATTGGTTCAATGACGATTGGTGGAAAGTAATTAATTTGCTTTGCGCCGCAGAGTTACGTAAGCAAACTGAATCTCACCTTCTTTTTCTGCAACCCGATCGATTTCTTGCCAGTTGCTTGGATCTGGGATTTCAAAATAGGTATCCCCATCGACGTTAATTTCAATTTCAGTAATGTAAAGCTCATCTGCCTGTCCAAAGGCTTGATTGAATAACTGTTGACCACCAATAACAAAAACACGTTGAAAGTCTTGTAATAAGGCTAAAGCATCATCCAATGAATGAACCAGTTCAGCACCAATTGCTGGGTAGCTAGCATTACGGCTAACAACAACATTGCGCCGTCCTGGCAAGGGCCTGCCAATGGATTCCCATGTTTTGCGACCCATGATGATGGGGTATCCCATCGTCACTTTTTTGAAGAATTGGAGATCGGCCGATATCTTCCAGGGCATCTGGTTGTCTTTGCCAATCACATGATTGCGTGAGCGTGCCACGATCATTGAAATTGCTGGGGTACTCATTGTGGATTCGATTTATACGGCAACAGGGGCTTTGATATGAGGGTGTGATTCATAGCCCACAATTTCAAAGTCCTCAAATTGGTAGTCAAAAATGCTATCGGGCTTCCGATGAATCTTTAATTGAGGCAGGGGGTAAGGAGTGCGGGATAGCTGGAGCTCAACTTGCTCGAGGTGGTTGCTATAGAGATGGCAATCACCACCGGTCCAAATGAAGTCACCAACATCAAGATTACATTGCTGTGCCACCATATGGGTTAACAAAGCATAGCTGGCAATATTAAATGGCACCCCCAAGAAAATATCCGCGCTACGCTGATAGAGCTGGCACGACAGTTTGCCATCGGCAACATAAAACTGAAAGAATGCATGGCAGGGAGCTAGGGCCATCTTGGGAATGTCAGCAACATTCCAAGCCGAGACAATAATCCGTCGCGAATCCGGATTGGTTTTAATGGTTTGAATAACTTCTTTAATCTGGTCAATGTGTTGACCATTTGGCGCAGGCCACGAGCGCCACTGATAGCCATACACTGGGCCAAGATCGCCATCAGGGGCTGCCCATTCATCCCAGATAGAAACGCCGCGCTCTTTAAGCCATTGATTATTCGTGTTCCCGCTTATAAACCAAAGAAGTTCATAAATAATAGACTTGAGATGAAGCTTTTTTGTGGTGACCAGGGGAAAGCCTTCGGATAAATCAAAACGCATTTGATAGCCGAATACGGACAAGGTACCCGTACCTGTGCGATCTGATTTTTTTGCCCCATGATCAAGGACGTGACGCATTAACTCATGAAATTGGCGCATAGGATTGGCGGCTCTGTTAATGCTACTTTGCTAAGATTTATTTTTCTAGGTGTTCAAGCTTGCTCTTCACATCCTTCCAATCGTCCGCATCGGCAAGCGGTGCTTTTGATTTGGTGATGGAGGGCCACTGCTTAGCAAGTTCTAAATTGATTTTAATGAATTGCTGTTGGTCACCAGGAACATCATCTTCTGCATAAATTGCATTGACAGGACACTCTGGAACACAGACCGCACAATCGATGCATTCATCGGGATCGATTGTTAAAAAATTGGGGCCTTCACGAAAGCAGTCGACTGGACAGACATCAACACAATCGGTGTATTTGCAGCGAATACAGGATTCAGTAACAACATAAGTCATGGTTTAGCTCGATGACATGATGGAATGGTTATAAATCAAATAATTAGCCACATAAATATGGCATAGTTGATTTTAGCCCAAATGGTGTAAAGTTTTGCTTCCAAGCCCATTTACTCTATTCCCTATTAAAGCCTATGTCCGCAAAACCACGAATTCTTGTTGCCAGAGCTATTTTTCCTGATGCCTTAGCAAAACTGGAGGAAAGCTTTGAAGTGCAATCCAATCAGACTGATGAGGTCTTTTCCCCAGATCAATTGCGCAATCATCTTGCGAACGTTGAAGGAGCTTTGGTATTTGGAAGCGAACGAATTGATCAAAACGCACTCTCAGATGCCAAACATCTGAAGATTGTTGCAAATATTTCCGTTGGCTATAACAATTTTGATGTTCCTGCAATGACAGCTGCAGGTGTGATGGCAACAAATACTCCTGATGTGTTGACCGATAGTACGGCTGACTTTGGCTTTGCATTGATGATGGCTGCTGCTAGACGAATTACGGAGTCTGAGCATTGGATTCGTAAAGGCCAGTGGGACAAGATGTCGATCGTTTACAACCCATTGGGCATGGATTTGCATCACACCACCCTTGGGATTATCGGTATGGGCAGAATTGGTCAGGGAATCGCTAAGCGCGGTCTCGGCTTTGGGATGAATGTGATCTATAACAATCGTAAGCGCTTAAGCACGGAAGATGAGAAGGCTTGCGGGGCACGTTACGTTGATAAAGAGACCTTGTTGCGTGAGGCTGACCATGTGGTCTTGGTGGTTCCTTATTCTGCAGAAAGCCATCATTTAATTGGTGCAAAAGAAATCGCCCTAATGAAACCTACTGCAACCTTAGTCAATATAGCGCGTGGCGGTATTGTGGATGATGCTGCATTGGCAGCAGCCCTAAAAGCCAAGACTATTTTTGCAGCCGCATTAGATGTTTATGAAGGGGAGCCAAAGGTACACCCAGAGCTATTGAAATTGAGCAATATCGTATTGGCTCCACATATTGCTAGTGCAACAGAAAAGACCCGTCGTGCAATGGTTGATTTAGCGGCACGTAATTTGCGAGCAGCTCTAGCAGGTGAAAAACCACCCAGCTTAATTAATACTGAACTTTGGCAGAAATAAAGCGGGTGAGTAAACCCGCTTATTGAATATCGTCAGTCTCTTCGGGGAGCTCTTTTAAAGCGAGTTCAATGCCGCCAAATTTTTCGGCAACCCAGTTATAGACTTTGCAGGCAATCCACAGCAGTCCAAAGCCAAGTACGGCATTCAAAATCAGTGCCGAAATTACGGTAAATCCTGGCATCGATCCATCCCGAATAAATGCAACAAAGAGTGCTAGTAAAACAATAGGGACCGAGAAGCAGAGGTAGACCAACACAAGCGTTTTGGCAGTATGCATCGGGTCTAGAAAGACGATTTCTTTTTTAGTAAATTTCATGATCCCGACATCTTAAAGCAGTCCATCAAAAATCTCTACATCCACCCAGTCGCCGGGGGCAATATTCCCCTGATCGTGATGCAGAATGATGAAACAATCAGCTTCGCTCATGGAGCGTAATATTCCAGCGCCCTGACTGCCGGTAGTTTTCACTAATAACTTACCTTCCTGGTCACGAAATAAAACGCCGCGTTGAAACTCAGTTCGGCCAGACTTCTTACGAATGGCCTCGGCAGACTGAACCGATACCAAAGGAATCTCGGGGTTGACTGCCCCATTGAGCTGTAACAGAGCATTGCGGACAAATTGATAAAAGGTCACCATGACCGCGACTGGGTTACCTGGTAAACCAAAAAATACAGTAGGTGTCGTTTTTGGGGATATGGGTTTTAGGCTTCCAAAAGCCATTGGCCTGCCAGGACGCATTGCAATCTTCCAGAAGCCCACTTCACCTAATTCATCCATGATCTGCTTGGTAAAGTCAGCTTCCCCCACGGATACGCCACCCGAGGAAATAATCACATCAGCTTTTTGGGATGCGGAGGTAAATGCCTTACGTAGCTCTTCTGGTGTATCGCGCACGATACCGCAGTCAATGATTTCAAATCCTAGGCGGTCAAGAAGGGCATACAAACTAAAGCGATTGCTGTCATAAATTTTGCCCGCCTGCAATTGCTCTTCTGTGGAGCAGAGCTCATCACCCGACGATAAAATCGCAACCTTTACTTTCTTATAAACCATCAACTTGGAAATTCCGAGAGATGCCGCCAAGCCAATATCGGCAGCCCTTAAGATGCGCCCTTGCTGAATAGCCGCCTTACCGGCTTGCAAGTCTTCACCTCGTAAACGTCGATTTTCACCTGGACGTACTGCACCCTTAGCAAAGGTAATCATCCCTTCTGAACTTGACTGTGTAAATTCTTGTGGAACAACAGTGTCACAGTTAGGCGGCATCATTGCCCCAGTCATTACCTTGATGCATTCGCCTGCTTGGGCGGACGGCGCATCAGTTTGGCCTGCATAGATTGTGCCCCTGGTCCGTAAATCAATCTGATCTTGATTGGCATCAAGCTCTTTGCTATTAAATGCGAAACCATCCATTGCGGAATTGTCGTTAGCGGGAACATCAATCGGTGAGAGAATATCCTTTGCAACAATACGACCTAAGCTCTCTTTAAGAGGGATGGTATCAATCGCCCCCTTAAGCTTTGCAAGCTCTTGAGTCTTGCGAATTAAATCCGATATGGCAATTCGAGCTTCTGAGACCGATAAGAAATCAGACTGAAACTCTTGATTGGCGCTAATAGGTTTATTCATGATTTCTAGTGGGTGCGTGACTCAAGCGCAGCTAGTTCCTCTGGGGTATTGGCGTTCGCAAATTGAGATTCATCGGCAAACAAAACACTAATCGCTTTTTCTTCGGCAAACCAACGGTCGATTTTTCTCTCACCACTCGCCAAGAATGTTGTCAGGGAATTCAATAAGTCTGCTCGCATTAAACAAAAGACAGGTTGCGCCCAAATTTTGCCCATCAAATCCTTACTGGATGCGTAAGCAATACCCGTTTGCTTACTTTCAAGCGAATCAGCGAGTTGTTTGACAAGATCTTTGGGAAAAATTGGGGAGTCACAGGGAACGGTCGCCAAGTAGGGTGTTTTGCATGCTTTAAGTCCAGCAACAAAGCCAGCTAAGGGACCTGAAAAGCTTTCGTCTTCATCAGGCAGAACTGGATAGCCATACGCGGAATAGATTGAATGATTGCGATTGGCGTTGATCAGCATGGTATTGACCTGAGGCTTGAGTCGATCAAGTGAATATTCAATTAAAGGGGAGCCTCTAAATGGAATTAAACCCTTGTCTATTCCACCCATTCGTTGAGCGCGACCACCCGCCAAAACTAGACCTGTAATATCCGATGCTGCAATAGAGCCCATTAAATTAACCGCCGATGTAAGACATTTCAACCTTACGATCGACGCGTTTCGGATCCTTCATATTGATGTGTCTTAGTTCCGAGTAGCGATCGTCTCTGGAGGACCAGGTATGCATAATTGCATTGGCGATTTCCAAGTCATTACGTCCAGAACGAAGCAGTGTTTTGAAGTCAAACCCTTGGGTTGCGAACAAACATAAAAACAATTGCCCATCAGTTGAAAGACGTGCACGGGTGCATTCATGACAAAAGGTTTGGGTCACGCTCGATATCACACCAATTTCACCGGCACCATCTTGGTAGCGCCAACGCTGCGCCACTTCCCCTGAATAATTGGGATCAATTTGCTCTAATGGGAAATGTTCATGAATCATGGCGATGACATCTGCTGAAGGGAGAACCTCGGCTAAGTTCCACGCGTTTGAGGTGCCAACATCCATAAACTCAATAAAGCGCAAGGTAACACCAGTGTTTCGGAAGTGTTTGGCCATAGGCAGAATTTCGTGTTCATTCCTACCTTTTTTAACCACCATATTGACCTTAATTCCTTGAAAGCCAGCGTTTTGGGCTGCCTCTATTCCAGCTAAGACATCGGCTACAGGATAGTCAACATCATTCATCTTTTTGAAGATCGAATCATCCATTGCATCAAGGCTAACAGTAAGGCGTTGAAGACCGGCTGCCTTTAGCTGCGCTGACTTTTTCTGTAAAAGACTGCCATTGGTGGTCAGTGTTAGATCAAGAGCTTGGCCTGTTGGGGTTTTGATCTGTGCCAACATAGAAATCAGTTTTTCAATATCTTTACGTAACAAAGGTTCGCCGCCAGTCAAACGAATTTTTTCAACGCCGAGCGAAGTAAAAATACAGGCCAAGCGATAAATCTCCTCAAAACTCAGAAGTTCTTGCTGAGCAAGGTAAGGATAGTTTTGATCAAAGACCTCTTTTGGCATGCAATATGTACAACGAAAGTTGCAACGATCGGTTACTGATATGCGTAAATCTCTGAGCGGCCTGCGCCGCAAATCGAGGGTGCGCCCATGAGCCTCAGAAAGAGTCTCTGGAATAAAAGGCAAAGGACCCTCTCGGGTCTCTTTGCTAATGGGGATTACACGATCAACCATGAATTGAATTATGGCTTTAAAGCCTATATTGTGCAGAGCTTGGTGCTATGCGTTTTTATCAATGGTTTTCTCTTGACCGCCTGTTTCCACAAGAACCATCGGTCCAGAGGGGACGTTGGCTGGCGGCTTAGGCTGACGTGGCACTCTTGGAGGAGGGCTTTCAGACTGAATCTGGTTTTGCACCTCAGCCAGCTTACTGCTATCAGTACCAACCCAAACCATTCCAGCTGTTTGAATGACATTCTTGAGTGGTTCCTCGGCAAGTGGCATGAAGGCCACCTTGGGTAGTTCCGCAACAATCACCGCTGTCGGTGGAGTAGGCTCAGAAATACTTTGTGTAGCAAGCGGTACTGGATTGCTCATAGGGGCACTCTGACTCTGAGCAACTTGCTCTCGCCGGGGCCCACGATTGGATCCGGATCGACGTGAAGAGGTAGCCTCCTGAAAGCTATGGGTGAGGTCGGAGAGTGGCATCGAGGCGGAACGACCACCCAGACCCATCGGAAATCCGCTGTTTACCTCTTGGGTAGCAGGGTTGTCATTACGCTCTGTGCGTTCACCTCGATTGCGTCCGCGACCGCGACGATTGCGTCCACGACGGCGATCTTCTTGGCCATTCTCGGCATCACCTGAGCCAGCAGTTGGCCCATTGCTTGCTTGAATAGCGGCTTGATCGTTACGCTCCGCCTGGGGATTGCGCTCGCCGCGATTACGACCGCGACCCTCTGGGCGTGGACGGTTTTGTGCAGATCCGCTAGCATCTGCAATTTTTTCTACACGGTCTACATTCTCGCCTCGAGGATTTCTTTCTTGGCGATTGCGACTGCGGTTTCGATTACGTTCATTACCATTGCGTCCACGACCCTCTGGGCGAGCAGTTGGCTTCGTTTCTTCAGTTTTGGCAGGAGCGGAGGAGGAGAACATCTTTTTAAAGAATCCAAATAGTCCACCAGTAGATGCTTCAGTTGTTTTAGCCGTAGCACTCTCACGAGCAGGGCGTGGACTTGCCATTGGTGCGGGCTGACTGGGGGTAATTCCTTTGACAGCTGCTTCAGGCCGAGCACGCAACTCTTCATTTTTGCGACCAATGACGGTGTCGGTTTCCAGTTCGCGTGCGGCCTCTTCAACCATGACATAGCTTAATTTTTGCTCATCAAGGCGAGGATCATCATGTCTCAAGCGCTCTAGTTTGTAATGGGGTGTTTCTAGATGCTTGTTAGGAATCATTAAGACATGAACCTTAAAGCGAGTCTCAATCTTAATAACTTCAGCACGTTTTTCATTCAAGAGGAAGGCAACTACTTCGACAGGAACCTGACAGTGGATCGCTGCCGTATTTTCTTTCATGGCCTCTTCCTGAATAATCCGCAATACTTGCAAAGCAGACGATTCGGTATCACGAATATGGCCAGTGCCGTTGCAACGTGGGCAGGTGACATGGCTTCCTTCGGATAATGCCGGACGTAAACGTTGGCGGGATAGCTCCATCAAGCCAAACTTCGAGATTTTCCCCATTTGTACACGAGCACGATCGTGACGCAAGGCATCACGAAGACGATTTTCTACATCGCGCTGGCTTTTCGATGACTCCATATCAATGAAGTCAATCACAATAAGGCCACCAAGGTCGCGCAGGCGCATTTGCCTTGCGATTTCATCTGCGGCCTCTAGGTTGGTTCGGGTTGCAGTTTCTTCAATATCAGAACCGCGTGTCGCGCGGGCTGAGTTTACGTCGACAGAAACCAGTGCTTCGGTGTGATCAATCACAATCGCACCACCTGATGGCAGGGGTACCGTTCTAGAGTAAGCGGTTTCAATTTGATGCTCAATCTGGAAACGTGAGAACAGGGGTACATCATCTTGATAACGTTTGACCCGGGGCAAGTTATCGGGCATCACTACTGACATGAAGGCCTGAGCTTGCTCGTAGATATCATCGGTATCGATCAAGATTTCACCGATATCGGGCTGGAAGTAGTCGCGGATTGCACGAATAACTAGACTAGATTCAAGATAAATCAATAAAGGCGCAGAGTTTCCTTTGGCGGCATCGTCAATTGCCTTCCATAGCTGCATGAGATAGTTCAGATCCCATTGCAATTCGACTGCGTCACGACCGATACCTGCAGTTCTGGCAATAATGCTCATGCCGTCGGGTACTTCTAATTGAGCCATTGCCTCGCGGAGCTCTTGGCGATCCTCGCCCTCAATCCGGCGGGATACACCTCCTCCACGGGGATTGTTAGGCATCAAGACAAGATAACGACCGGCTAAAGAGATAAAAGAGGTTAGGGCGGCGCCTTTTTGGCCTCGCTCCTCTTTCTCAACTTGAACAATAATTTCTTGACCTTCCCGCAGAGCATCTTTGATTGATGCATTACGGACATCGATACCCTCTTTAAAGTAGGCACGTGCAACTTCTTTAAATGGCAAGAAGCCATGACGCTCCTCGCCGTAGTTGACAAAGCAGGCCTCAAGGGACGGCTCAATACGGGTAATAACCCCTTTGTAAATATTGCCCTTACGTTGTTCGCGCCCGGCAGTTTCAATATCGATGTCAATTAGCTTCTGGCCATCAACAATTGCGACTCGCAACTCTTCCTGTTGCGT
Source organism: Burkholderiaceae bacterium (assembly GCA_027486235.1). Taxonomy (GTDB): domain Bacteria; phylum Pseudomonadota; class Gammaproteobacteria; order Burkholderiales; family Burkholderiaceae; genus Polynucleobacter; species Polynucleobacter hoetzingerianus. The sequence continues at coordinate 9,203 of JAIXPN010000101.1, read as the reverse complement.
TGCATTAAATAACATGCGTTTCATAACACTCTCCTTCATGGGAGGCGCTTTGATGCGACGCGAAGAGGATGACTAGATTTGATCTAAGGAGTTAATCCCTAGAAATAAAGAGGTGAGAGAATTTGTAACATTCCCATACAGGGAACACGGAACAAACCACGAGTTCCATGGTTTGGGTCTCACACCAACGCTCGCCACAGAGATCTCCTTACGATCTCAATGTAGGCGCTCGCCTAAAAAACGGTCATCTGCTTCGTGGGTCGCGGCAAACATCACGCCAACCCTGCGCCTCATTAAAACGGGAGAGGGGCAACCCCGGGAGTCTTTCAATGGGCGACTCCAAGCTCCGGAATTCAAATTAATCTGGTAATAAATTACCTAGATCCTTGATTATAGGTCACAAAACGGTCGACAATGGGGTTTATCAGATGAGGAAAACCATTAAATCACCCCCCCAAAAAAGCATTTTTGCCAAAGAATCGAGCAAAACAGAGGCGCTGCAAGCTGTTTTTGAGACCATTGGCCCGGATTCTGCCGGTCAGCGACTTGATAACTTTTTATTGCGCTGGGCGAAAGGCGTCCCCAAAAGCCATGTTTATCGCATCATTCGGTCAGGTGAGGTTCGCATCAACAAAAAAAGGGCATTACCCACCTCCCGCCTTGTAGAGGGCGATGTTGTCCGTTTGCCCCCAACCCGATTGGCTGAACCCCCAAAAGCTGGACATGGAATTTCTCAGGACAAGGCCAGTCAGCTTGCGGCAAAAATTCCCGTTCTATTTGAAGATGACTATTTACTCATTATTGATAAGCCATCGGGTTTGGCAGTTCATGGTGGTTCAGGGGTGAGTCTTGGGGCAATTGAACTATTAAGAAAAGCCAGACCTGAGAGCAAATTCTTAGAATTGGTTCATCGTTTGGATCGTGATACCTCGGGTATTTTGATATTTGCTAAAAAACGGAGCGCACTGGTAGAGATGCATCGGCAGATTCGTGAGGGTCTAACGGATAAGCGATATCGCTTACTTGCCCACGGAGAGATTGTGCAGGCTACTGGTACGCGACAACTAAAGTTTCCTTTATTGAAATACCTTTTGGAAAATGGTGAACGTCGAGTGCGGGTTGATCCCAAGGGGCAGGATAGCCATACTAATTTAAGAGTCACAGAGATTCTGAAGATGGATGAGGATGCCATCACCCTTGCAGAGGCCCAGCTAAAGACAGGACGAACCCATCAAATTCGGGTTCACTTGCAAAAGATTGGACATCCTATTTTGGGGGATGATAAGTACGGATTGGATGCTGAAGATAAACGTTTGAAGGTAAAACATTTGTTCTTGCACGCGCATCTTGCGGTCTTTCAGCACCCGAAGACTCAAGAAAAGATGCGCATTGAAGCGGATGTGCCCAAGGCATTTCGGCAATGGCTAGAACATTGGGGTAGTAAGGCTCTGTCTGGGCCTGCCCCCATCCAGTGAGAGAGACGCAGTGAAAGAAAAAGAACGACGCTACGATTTATTGGTGTGGGACTGGGATGGAACCATTATGGATTCAACCCCAACGATTGTGCATTGTATTCAGCAAGCATGCCGTGACTTGGATTTTCCGGTGCCAGAGGATTCAATTGCTAGTTATGTGATTGGTTTGGGGGTACATGACTCATTGCGTCGTGTTGTTCCATCGATTGAGCCAGCGCGTTTTCCAGAGTTAGTCGATCGTTTTCGGTATCACTATTTAGCTAAAGATCATGAACTGAATTTATTTGTGGGCATGAGAGAGCTACTGGAAGATTTAAAAAGTAAAGGCTTTTTATTAGGCGTAGCAACTGGTAAACCAAGACGGGGGTTAAATCGATCGCTGGATTTTCATGACCTGAAACATGTATTTCATGACACACGAACAGCGGATGAATCTTTTTCCAAGCCTCATCCGGGCATGCTCCTCGATTTATCAGATAGTTTGCAGGTGCCACTTCGCAAAATGCTGATGATTGGGGATACCACGCATGACCTAGAAATGGCCCAATCGGCTGGAGTAGATGGAATAGCGGTTACCTATGGGGCCCATCCAGCCGATACCTTACGGTCTGCAAAATCTCTAGCCTGCCTTGATAATGTCGAGCAGTTGGCCGGTTGGCTGCAAGCAAATTTGTACGAACGGGAATCGGCTTTCACCGAGATCAGTAAATTGAGTTAACTATGGATACAAATCAAAGTTCAGAGTCATCTAAATCCAATGGGCAATGGGAGCGCAACGCTTTAGAGTTGCTCTTGATTGAAAATCTAAAAGAGAACCGCAAGGCAAGACGTTGGAGAGCGGTCTTACGAATTTTGAGTGTGGTCGTTTTGCTTGGCCTGATTTATCAGGTATTTGATATTCAATTACCTGGACAAGGTAGCAGTGGCAAACATACTGCCCTCGTGAGCATCGAGGGAGAGATTGCTCCAAATTCAGTGGCTAATGCCTTGGACATCAATTCTGCTCTATTGGCTGCTTTTGAGAGCAAAGAGGCTGCTGGCGTCGTTCTTCGAATTAATAGTCCAGGTGGATCGCCTGTCCAGGCTGGCATGATTAATGACGAGATCAGACGTTTGCGCGCTTTGCATCCAGAAAAGCCTTTCTATGTAGTGGTTGAAGATGTGTGTGCTTCTGGTGGTTATTACGTGGCAGTTGCTGGCGACAAAATATTGGTCGACAAGGCAAGTCTTGTTGGATCGATTGGGGTAGTGATGGGCGGTTTTGGTTTTACAGGGTTAATGGAAAAGATGGGTATTTCTAGGCGTTTAATTACTGCCGGGTCTGACAAGGGCATGATGGATCCATTTTCCAAAGAAAATCCCAAGCAAGTTGAAATGGTTAAAAAAATGCTCGATGAGATTCATCAGCAATTTATTACTGTTGTAAAGCAAGGGCGCGGTGAGCGGTTAAAAAATGATCCTGATCTATTTACAGGACGAGTGTGGAATGGTGAGCAAGCATTGCAATTGGGCTTGGTTGATGGCTACGGCACAGTTGATTCGGTAGCACGCGATATTTTCAAGGCGCCAGATCTCGTTGAGTACACCCTCAAAGAAAATTTTGCAGAGCGGGTTGCAAAACGCTTTGGTGCAGAAACGGGTGCCGCAATCAGTAAAGCTTTAATGCGTAGTGCGGAGATGCGCTAGGCGAGTATTAAAAAAATAGCAGGACGATTCTTAAAGACCTCGTTCATGGCAGATTGATTGGGAAATCGTTTCTGCCATTCGCTAATTGCAGCGGTCCAGATCCACTCACTCTCTAGACTGAGATCGACCGCAAGACATAGTTGAGTCTGTGGGGAAAGTGCGCTTAAGCAACTGTCTAGCATGGCAGTATTGCGGTAGGGTGTTTCAATCCATAGCTGTGTTTCGTGATTTTGCTTAGAGCGTTGCTCGAGCTGTTTGATTTTTTTGGCTCGCTCTGCAGGTTCGAGGGGCAGGTAACCTTGAAATGAAAAAGATTGACCGTTTAATCCACTAGCGATTAATCCCAGCAAAATTGAGCTTGGTCCAACAAGTGGCTTAACGCGAGCACCAAGTTGGTGAGCCATTCGCACAATTTCTGCGCCTGGGTCGGCTATTCCTGGAAGACCGGCCTCAGACATCAGGCCCATATCTTCACCCTGCAGTAAAGGCGCTAGAAGTTCACGCGGTTTAAGACTTGATTTGTTTTTGCTGAGGGGCCCACGCCACTCATTCATGTTCATGCTTTGTAAAGGATGACCCAGGGGTTCAATTTGATTAATTGCATTCAGTAAGGCTCTTGCAGTCTTGGCATCTTCAACGATCCAATTTCTTAAGCGAGTAATTTGTTTTAGAGTATCAGCTGGAATTACGTGCGGTAATTGAGAAAGCCTATTTTCTTCGCCCAGGGTATTGGGGACTAAGTACAGGCATCCAATATTGTTTTGGTTTGCTGGTTCAGGCATGATTCGGAATCATAAAACCGGCTTCGCGCAATAAGCCTGAGAGTGCAATGAGGGGTAGGCCAATCAGCGCAGTCGGATCATCACTTTCAATTTTTTCTAAAAGAATAATTCCCAACCCTTCCGATTTGGCACTGCCAGCACAGTCATAGGGTTTCTCAACCTGCAAATAGTGATCTAAGACCGAATCGGGAAGATTGCGAAAGCGCACTCGGGTAGGCACACTGAGCGTTGTACTTTGATTGCCATTGAGAAGGCACAGGGCTGTATGAAAGACAACGGTTTGCCCTTGCATCTGTTTGAGCTGCATTAGCGCTCGCTGATGATTGCCGGGCTTACCAATCACTTGGCCATGAAGATCTGCGCTTTGGTCAGAGCCAATGATCCATGCGTCGGGATATTGTTTTGCAATCGCAGCAGCCTTCTGTTGGGCCAAACGAATAGTCATCGCTTCTGGTGCTTCATGATCTAGGGGTGTCTCATCAACATCTGGGGAGACTGATACAAATGGCAGACCTAGACGCTCAAGTAGTTGGCGTCGGTATGTTGAGCTTGAAGCTAGAACAAGTTGTTTGGTGTTTGCCATTTGGACATTACAAATAATCATTGAATACTGCGATATTGTGGCTTAGTTTTAGGACTCGATTTAGACTCCCTTTATGAACTCTCATTCTGGCCACCCAATCATCCCGCTTCCCATCAATCCGAAATCCCTGGGGAAGGTCGATATCTTAGCCCCGGTTACTTATCAGGGTGAGGGTTTTATTGGCTTACAGGACTTACCTCGATTACACGATGAGTGCAGCAAAACCCAGCCTACTGACGGCTTTCATTGCGCAATTCAGTCCCATTACGAAGGAGAAAAGCCGGTGATGGAAATTAGCCTACAAGGCCGTATGCATCTCTCCTGCCAGCGCTGTTTACAGCCCTTGTTATTTGAGCTTGCCCAAAAAAAACGCTTTGTGTTTGTTAAAACAGAAGAAGAGGCTGACGAGTTTCCGCTTGATAATGAAGATGAGGAGGCGATGGTGGCTAGCCACAGCTTTGATCTTCTAGAGGCCATTGAAGATGAGATTCTTTTAGCTATTCCCTATGCCCCCAAACACCCCACGGGAGAGTGTCAACTTAGCCATGAGGAGGGCGGCTCGGATCGCCAAAATCCTTTTAAGGTATTGAAAAGTCTAAAGAAATAGGAATTTATTTGTTTTGGAATACGGGTTTTTACCTGTTTCTATGCTAGAATCACGGCTTCCTCAGGAGTTCATTATGGCCGTCCAACAGAATAAAAAATCCCCTTCGAAGCGTGGCATGCATCGCGCACATGACTTTTTGACCGCACCAGCAATTGCTGTTGAATCAACAACTGGTGAGGCGCATCTTCGTCATCACGTTTCTCCCAATGGCTACTACCGTGGTCGTAAAGTCGTTAAAACTAAGAACGACTAATTCTATATTGCTAGATCGAAGCGGCTCTAAGCCGCTTTTTTCTTAGACACAATCCTTGTTGCAAGCATAAATCTATGAGTGTGACCATCTCCGTCGATGCTATGGGCGGTGACCATGGAATTGCCGTGACCATTCCCGCGTGCTGTGACTTTTTGCACGATCATCCTGATGCCAACGTTATAGTGGTTGGTGATCCAAGTTTATTGGCCGAAGCAATTCGCAAATGCGATGCCAGTCTATCTGGTCGTATTCAAGTTATCGGCGCCTCAGAAGTTGTTTTAATGGATGACCCGATTGAAGTTGCATTGCGTCGTAAAAAAGATTCTTCAATGCGCGTAGCAATTGAGCAGGTGCAAGAGGGGAAGGCGGATGCCGTTATCTCGGCAGGTAATACCGGCGCATTAATGGCAATCTCCCGTTATATTTTGAAGACCTTGGATGGGATTGATCGCCCAGCCATCGCAACTGCAATTCCTAATGAGTTGGGCAAGGGAACTACAGTATTGGATTTGGGGGCTAATGCTGATTGTGAGCCTATTCACTTACTACAATTCGCGCAGATGGCTGATGTTATGTTGCGCGTCGTCAACGGCAATCCCAACCCTTCAATTGGTTTATTAAATATTGGTGAAGAAGTCATTAAGGGAAATGAAGTCGTTAAGCAAACTGCAGAGTTGTTACGGCAAAGTAATCTGAACTTTTATGGCAATGTTGAGGGAAATGATATTTTTAAGGGAACGACCGATATTGTGGTTTGCGATGGCTTTGTGGGTAATGTGGTTCTCAAGGCAAGCGAAGGTTTGGCCAAGATGATGAGCGGCATGATTCGCCAAGAGTTTGGGCGTTCACTTTTAACCAAGTTAATGGGCTTAGCTGCCTTATTACCATTGGGTCGAGTTCGCAAGCGGGTCGATCACCGTCGTTACAACGGAGCCGTACTCTTGGGATTACGCGGTTGTGTCATCAAGAGTCATGGTTCGGCTGATCGCTTCGCCTTTAAGGTTGCCTTGGACCGTGCTTATGATGCAGCCAAAAATCAGATGGTCGATAAAATTGCAGAATCCTTCGGTATGAGGTCAGCATGAGTACTACCCGTTACGCCCGCCTAGCAGGTACTGGCAGTTATTTACCCGAACAACGAATTAGCAATGATGATCTGGTCGTGCGTCTTGCTAAAGATGGCTTAGAGACCAGTGATGAGTGGATTCAGACCCGCAGTGGAATCTCAGCTAGACACTTTGCTGCAGACCATGAGTTAACGAGTGATTTGGCTGTTAAAGCTGCACAAGCCGCTCTTCAGTCAGCCTCTTGTGATGTGAGTCAAATTGACCTAATTATTTTGGCAACCTCTACTCCAGATCATCTCGGCGGTTTTCCTAGTACTGCTTGTGTCATTCAAGATAAATTAGGCGCAAGGCATGGTTGTGCTGCATTTGATGTACAGGCAGTATGTGCCGGGTTCTCTTATGCTCTTAGCATTGCGGATGCGTTTATTCGTGCAGGTGTATACCAAAAGATCTTGGTCATCGGTGCTGAGGTTTTCTCACGTATCCTAGATTTTAAAGATCGCACCACTTGCGTATTGTTTGGGGATGGTGCTGGGGCTGTAGTGCTTGAGGCGTCAGATCAACCCGGTATCTTGGCGAGTGCCTTGCATGCAGATGGCAGTCAGCGCGATATTTTGTGCGTTCCAGGTCGGGCAATCTGTGGAGGCATTGATGGCTCACCATTTTTGAAAATGGATGGTCAAGCCGTATTTAAGTTAGCAGTAAAGGTCTTGGAGCAAGTTGCGAATGAGGTTTTAGAAAAGGCCAATATGACCGCTGATCAAATTGATTGGTTGGTTCCTCATCAAGCCAATATTCGGATTATGGAGGGCACTGCCCGCAAAATGGGAATGTCGATGGATAAGGTGATTGTGACTGTTGCCGAGCATGGGAATACCTCGGCGGCATCCATTCCTTTGGCATTGGATACCGGTATTCGCTCTGGTCAAATCCAGCGTGGCCAACATGTATTACTAGAGGGGGTTGGTGGCGGTTTTGCTTGGGGTGCAGTAATCTTGCGCTACTAATCTATTCACTGAACCATCACTACTGAATGAGTTTCTTATGACATTTGCATTTGTTTTTCCGGGACAAGGTTCGCAATCCGTGGGGATGCTCAATTCCCTTGCTGCCCGCACTGAAGTTCATGCCACTCTTCAAGAGGCATCTGATGCTCTTGGAGAGAACATCGGAAAATTGATTGCGGAAGGTCCAGCAGAGGCCTTGGCATTAACCACCAATACACAACCAGTAATGTTGACTGCTGGGGTTGCTTGTTACCGAGCATGGCTTGCAGCAGGCGGACCGAAGCCAAGTGTCATGGCTGGCCACAGTCTGGGTGAGTACTCTGCTCTTGTAGCCTCTGGGGTCATTCGGTTTAAAGATGCTGTCCCATTAGTTCGTTTTCGTGCCGAGGCAATGCAAACAGCGGTGCCAGTCGGCACGGGTGGAATGGCCGCTATCTTAGGGCTGGAGGATGCAAAGGTAGTTGAAGTGTGTGCAGAGGCAAGCACCCAATCTGGAAAAATTGTTGAAGCGGTTAACTTCAATGCACCTGGGCAAATCGTGATCGCGGGGGCTACTGAGGCTGTAGCAAAAGCATGTGAAATGCTCAAAGCGGCAGGAGCTAAGCGCGCCTTGCCTCTGCCTGTATCGGCACCTTTTCATTCTTCATTATTAAAGCCGGCATCCGAAAAACTGAAAGCCTATCTAGAGGGAATTGAATTTCATGCTCCCATAATTCCAGTGATTAATAATGTAGATGTCGCTATCTTGGATAACCCTCTGGCAATCAAAGATGCTTTGGTTAGACAGGCTGCAAAACCAGTGCGTTGGCAGGAGACAATTCGAGCAATGTCGACGCGCGGTGTGAAGCATGTTGTTGAATGTGGTCCTGGCAAAGTATTGTCTGGCTTAACTAAGCGGATTGATGATCAGTTACAGGGAATGGCGCTAATGGATGAGCCCAGCCTTTTGGAAGTGTTGCAAACATTAAAGACCTAAAGATACAAAAGAGACAGCGATGAATTTAAATCTAACAAATCAGATTGCCCTAGTTACTGGCGCTTCGCGCGGCATTGGTCAGGCGATTGCACAAGAGCTTGCGGGGTGTGGCGCAACAGTAATTGGTACTGCAACGACGGATGCTGGTGCCCAAGCAATTGCAGAGCGCCTCAAAGCTTGCGGTGGCTCGGCAAAAGTTTTAAACGTAACCGATGATTTGGCTTGCGAAGCCATCATTGACGAGATTGTCAAAGAGTTTGGTCGTATTGATATTTTGGTTAATAACGCGGGTATTACCAAAGATCAATTAGCAATGCGTATGAAGGGTGATGAGTGGACTGATGTTATTTCTACTAATCTAAGCTCCGTTTTTAAGTTGTCTCAAGCCGTATTGCGTCCCATGATGAAGGCTAGAAACGGCCGCATTATCAATATCACTTCGATCGTCGGTCATATGGGAAATGCAGGTCAAGCGAATTATGCTGCTGCAAAAGCAGGTGTCGCAGGAATGACACGTGCGTTAGCGCGCGAAATCGGCAGTCGCAATATCACTGTTAATTGCGTTGCCCCCGGTTTTATTGACACCGATATGACACGCGCATTGAGTGAAGAGCAGCAAAATAGTCTTAAGGCAAATATTCCATTGGCGCGTTTGGGAACCCCTGAGGATGTTGCTCAGGCGGTTGCATTTTTGGCCTCCCCGGCTGCAGCCTACATTACCGGAACCACCCTGCACGTCAATGGCGGCCTATACCTAGCTTAATTAT
>JAIXPN010000022.1 GCA_027486235.1 Burkholderiaceae bacterium | reverse complement strand
TCTTACGCTTCTCTTCAAAGGCGGCATCAAACTGCTTACGCTTTGCTTCGATCGAGGTTTTGATTGCCTCTACCTGAGTAGCAACATCCTCATCGGCCGGACGAATATCAAACCAATGATAACGATCAAGCTCCGAGAGATACTCTTTCGTAATCTTGCTACCTTTGGCCAATTTCTTAGGACCGCCATTAGCAGTTTTGTTGATCAAGAGTTTTTGTAAACGATCAAAAGCGTCCCCCTCAACAATGCGCAATTGATCGTTGAGATCAAGGCGATAACGTTGTAACTCTTCAGCAATAATTGATTGAGCTCTGGCATCGCGCTCAATACCTTCACGCGTAAATACCTGAACGTCAATGACAGTTCCGCTCATTCCAGATGGAACGCGCAATGAGGTGTCTTTAACGTCAGAGGCCTTCTCGCCAAAAATGGCGCGCAATAATTTCTCTTCTGGGGTCAGAGTTGTTTCACCCTTAGGGGTTACCTTACCAACCAATACATCGCCCGCCTCAACTTCGGCACCAATGTAAACAATGCCGCTTTCATCTAAACGAGCTAATTGTGACTCTGCCAAATTAGAAATATCGCGCGAGATTTCCTCGGAGCCCAATTTGGTATCGCGCGCAACAACCGATAACTCCTCAATATGAATCGAGGTGTAACGATCGTCGGCAACAACTTTCTCAGAAATTAAGATGGAGTCTTCGAAGTTATATCCATTCCAGGGCATAAAGGCTACGGTCATGTTTTGACCCAAAGCCAATTCGCCCAAATCGGTTGACGCGCCATCAGCAACAACATCGCCACGCTTTACATGATCGCCAACCTGAACAATGGGGCGCTGATTAATGTTGGTATTTTGATTTGAACGGGTGTATTTGGTGAGGTTATAAATATCTACACCAACTTCGCCGGCAGCAGTTTCATCGTCGTTTACACGAATCACGATACGATTCGCATCAACATAGTCAACTACACCGCCACGTGTGGCCATTACTACCGTTCCAGAATCAACCGCAACAATACGCTCCAAGCCGGTACCCACGAGAGGCTTATCAGGACGCAAGCATGGCACCGCTTGACGCTGCATGTTTGCACCCATCAATGCTCGGTTCGCATCGTCATGCTCCAAGAAAGGAACCAATGATGCGGCTGCAGAAACAATCTGACTTGGCGCAACGTCAATGTAATCAATACGCTCTGGGCCAACCATCATGGTCTCGCCTGCTTGACGGGCCGAAACAAGCTCATCAGCCAACTTGCCATTCTTATCAATCGTTGCATTGGCCTGTGCAATGGTGTACTTGGCCTCTTCAATTGCAGACAAATACTCTACTTGGTCGGTTACTTTGCCATTCACAACCTTGCGATATGGAGTCTCCAAGAAGCCATGTTCATTCAAACGAGCAAACAAAGCGAGAGAGTTAATCAAACCAATGTTTGGACCCTCTGGGGTCTCGATTGGGCAAACACGTCCATAGTGGGTTGGATGCACATCGCGCACCTCAAACCCAGCTCGTTCGCGAGTTAAACCACCTGGCCCTAATGCAGAAATACGACGCTTGTGCGTAATCTCTGACAATGGATTTGTTTGGTCCATAAACTGCGATAACTGTGATGAACCAAAGAACTCCCGAATTGCCGAAGAAATTGGTTTGCTGTTAATTAAGTCGTGAGGCATCAGGTTTTCTGTTTCTGCCTGACCCAAGCGCTCTTTAACTGCGCGCTCGACACGCGACAAGCCGGCACGGAATTGATTCTCTGCTAACTCGCCCACACAACGTACACGACGATTACCGAGGTGATCAATATCATCAACCTCACCTTTGCCGTTACGCAAATCAACCAAAATCTTGATGGTATCCATGATGTCTTCATTTGAGAGCACCATGGGGCCTTCCATATCGGTCCTTCCCAAACGACTGTTGACCTTCATACGACCAACGCGCGACAAGTCATATGAATCTTCGCTATAGAACAAACGCTGGAATAGGGCCTCAACCGCATCCTCAGTAGGAGGCTCGCCGGGACGCATCATGCGATAAATCGCGATGCGAGCTGCCGTTTGATCAGCGGTTTCATCAACGCGCAAGGTTTGTGAAATATACGCTCCACAATCAAGATCATTGGTATAAATGGTCTCAAATTGCTTGATGCCGCTCTCACGTAGATTGGCCAAGAGATCTTCGGTAATCTCATCATTGGCACTTGCTAAAACCTCTCCAGAGTCTGGGTCAACAATATTTTTAGCAACCACACGACCAATTAATGAATCATCTGGAACGGTAATAATTTTGGTCTTTGCAGCCTCAAGCTCGCGAATGTGTTTTGCATTGATACGCTTGTCCTTTTGAACAACCACAACACCGTTTTTGTCCAAAATATCAAAACGCGCCACTTCACCGCGCAAACGCTCGGGCACAAACTCCATCGATGCGCCAGCTTGCGATAGGGTGAAATGATCAAAATTAAAGAAATTCGCCAAAATCTGCTCATTATTTAAGCCAATTGCTTTGAGCAAAATGGTGACTGGCATCTTGCGACGACGGTCTACACGGAAATACAAAATATCTTTTGGATCAAACTCGAAATCGAGCCATGAACCACGATAAGGAATAATGCGCGCAGAGAAAAGAAGCTTGCCTGAACTATGGGTCTTGCCTTTGTCATGCTCAAAAAATACCCCGGGGGAGCGATGCAACTGTGACACGATGACACGCTCTGTGCCATTAATCACAAATGAGCCCGTATCGGTCATGAGCGGAATTTCACCCATATACACTTCTTGCTCTTTTACTTCCTTAACTTTATGTGGGGCTTCGCGATCATTAATGATCAAGCGAACCTTGGCACGTAAAGCTGAATGGAAAGTCAAACCACGCTGCTGACATTCTTTAACATCAAATGGTGGGGGGGAAAGTTGATAAGAAACATACTCCATCCGAGCATATCCATTGTTAGATACGATCGGGAATATCGATGTAAACGCGGACTGAAGTCCTTCGTTTGCACGAGCTGTTGCCGGCTTGTCTGCCTGTAAAAACTTGGCATAAGACTCGAGCTGGGTTGTAAGCAGGTATGGAACCTGGTGATTATTGGGTCGCTTAGCAAAACTCTTACGGATGCGCTTGCGTTCGGTGAAGCTATAGTTCATTTCATCTCCGATGGCAGCGACTG
>JAIXPN010000113.1 GCA_027486235.1 Burkholderiaceae bacterium | reverse complement strand
GGTGCGCCAAGGCCAATAGTTCCTTGAACAGATGCGTAAGCATACGGAACGGGTATTGCAGTACGGGCGCGAGCGTCTTATCGATTTAAAGTGTGAGCCAGTCTTACGCTCCCTGGGTCATTTGATGCACCCGAAGTATTGCTACCGTACCACCTTGAACTTTAGGGTTCAGGATGACGGCCTAGCGCCCAAGGCGGGGATCCTTCTATGTTCCTAACAGACATTGCCATCCTTTTGGTATGTGGTGCTTGTGCAGGATTTTTAGCAGGCCTTCTTGGCATCGGCGGAGGGATGATCCTTGTCCCCTTCATGATTATCGTGTTCAATCACCAGGGATTTAGCCAGGACATCATTGTGCACATGGCAATTGCCACTGGCATGACCACCATTCTGTTCACATCCCTTTCTGCAATCCGCGCCCACCATAAACATGGCTCGATTGATTGGAAATTGGTCATTGGCTTTACCCCTGGAATTATTGTGGGAAGCTTTTTGGGTGGTAGCGAATTATTTGACGCTTTCAATACCGCTTGGCTATCTCTATTCTTTGCCATCTTTATTGTTTACACCTCAATTCAGATGTTCATTAACAAGAAACCAAAACCAGAACGAGAGCTGCCCGGTAAATTAGGTCTGTTCTCCTACGGAGCTTTCTCTGGTGCTCTATCGAGCCTTCTGGGTGCTGGTGGAGCATTCGTTACCGTGCCATTCATGATTTGGTGCAATGTCAGCCCACATGTGGCAATGGCCACCTCTTCAGGCCTTGGATTTCCGATTGCTTTAGCCTCCACACTCGGATATGTATTCGGTAGTTTTGATCGTCCTGATTTACCGGTCGGCTCTTTTGGTTACATCTATCTACCCGCCGTCGCATGCATTGTAGCCACCAGCATCTTTACTGCGCCACTAGGGGCAAAAATGGCACGGCAACTAAACGTCGTTCAATTAAAACGCGTTTTTGGGGTGATGTTGATGTTCTTAGCCTTATTTATGTTCAATGAGGCTCGTAAGGCACTAGTAGCTTAATTGCTGTATTGCTGACGCAAAATATTCTTTTGCACCTTACCCATTGCGTTTCGCGGCAGACTCTCGATGATCTCCACACGTTTGGGAACTTTGAAGTTTGCAATTTTGGATTTAAGAGCATCGATCATTGCTTGGCCATTTAGCTTGGCACCTGGTTTAGGAATTACAACCGCCATCACTGCTTCACCAAAGTCTTTGTGTGGGATACCAATCACTGCACTTTCCTCAACGCCATCCATATCATCAATAAAACTCTCGATCTCTTTTGGATAGACGTTATAACCACCGGAAATGATTAAGTCTTTGTTACGACCAACAATGCACAGATAGTGATCAGGCACCTTACCAGCACTTGTTTCTCCACCCCAACGACCAACATCGCCGGTCTTGAACCAGCCGTCTTTTGTAAACTCTTCCGCGGTCTTCTCAGGCATGCGCCAATAGCCTTTAAAAATATTTGGTCCACGTACTTCAATGCCACCAATTTCATTGGGGCCACATGCTTTACCAGATTCGTTTACTACTCGAACCTCAACACCGGGCAAAACCACACCAACTGAGCCGCCAACACGGGCGCCCTTATAGGGATTTGAGACAAGCATGACGGTCTCGCTCATACCGTAGCGCTCAAGAATCGTATGACCGCTCACCTTTTGGAAATTATTAAATGTCTCGGTTAGTAAAGGAGCTGAGCCCGACACAAAAAGACGCATATTTTTGCAAACGTCTTTATTAAAGTTTGGATCCAGCAAAAGACGAACATAAAAAGTGGGTACACCCATCATCACCGTTGACCGTGGCAGATGCTTAATGAGTTGTGCGGTGTCTAAACGCGGCAGCCAAATCATCTTGCTACCATTAATCAAGGCTCCGTGAGCAGCCACAAAGAGGCCATGGACGTGGAAGATCGGCAGAGCATGCAAAAGTACATCGCCTTTTTTCCATCCCCAGAACTCTTTTAAGACTAAGGCATTGCTACCCAAATTACCATGGGTAAGCATTGCACCCTTGCTGCGACCGGTTGTGCCAGACGTGTACAAAATGGCTGCCAGATCGTCATTCGACTTAGTAGCTGTTTTAAATTGGTCGGCACAATGTGCGGCCCGCTCTAACAAGGAACCCGTTCGGTTCTCATCTAAAGTAAATACGTTCTTAGTACCCGCCTTAAACGCGATTTTTGAGATCCAAGAAAAGTTCTTGGAACTGCACACCACTACTGCTGGCTCTGCGTTCTCAATGAAATACTGAATCTCAGACTCTTGATAGGCTGTATTGAGGGGTAAATAAACATAACCTGCACGCAATGTTGCAAGATATAAGAACAAAGCCTCGGGAGATTTCTCAACCTGAACCGCCACTCGAGAGCCTGAGGGTAACTTCAGGCTCTTGAGGAGGTTCGCCATCATGGCGGTAGCGCGATCAAGATCACGCCACGTGTAATACAAGCCCTCTTGGGTTTCTAGTGCACAGTCTTCACGATTTTTTGGAAAACCTTTTTCTAATAATGCATATAAGTTCACTACGAAACCCTCAAAAGCTACTACAAACGATTAATCAAGCTTAGCGCCAGATTTTTTAACTACCTCTGCCCAACGATTGACGTCAGCTGCAACCAATTGACCAAAAGCCGCACCATATAAATTAGGAGTCTCGGCACCGTTTTGAGCCCAGATTGCTTTCAATTTGGGGGTATTCAGGGCCTTCTGAACTTCGGCAGTCATCTTGTCAATAATTGGCTTTGGTGTTCCTGCTGGAGCAAACATTGCATACCATGTGGATACTTTGTAATCTGGCAAACCTGCCTCAGCAAAGGTTGGAACATTTGGAATAGCAGGGTTGCGCTTATCCGCAGCAACAGCAATTGCAAACAACTTACCTGCATTAATTTGTGGAGCCGAGGTACCAAGGCCATCAAACTCTAAATCCACCTGACCAGCCAAGAGATCGCTCATTGCAGGACCTGCGCCGCGGTAAGGAATGTGAACAATAAACGTACCTGTCTGAATCTTAAACAACTCGCCAGCTAAGTGGTGCACTGTTCCGCTACCAGCACTTGCGAAGTTATATTTACCAGGATTCTTTTTCATCAGAGCAATGAAATCCTTCAAATTGCGAGCACTGACGCGATTTGGGTTCACAACCAAGACCTGTGGAACGCTGGCCAATAGAGCGACCGGTATGAAGCTCTTCTGGATATCGTAGTCAAGGGTTTTGTACATTGATGGTGCAATCGTATGATGGGATGCACCAATAAACCAGGTATAACCATCTGGAGCAGCTTTTGCAGCTACTGAGGCGCCAACGGTACCACCAGCACCACCGCGGTTATCGATGATCACCTGCTTACCCAATTGCTCCGTTAATTGAGCAGCCATGGGGCGGGCAAATGCATCGGTTCCTCCGCCGGCCGGGAAGGGGTTTAAAAAGGTAATGGTCTTGACGGGCCACTCTTGTGCCACCGCAGTACCAGATATGCCGAGCACAGCCAATAAACCGACTAGCGCGCTAGCAATTTTTTTAGTCTGAATCAATGCCATTTCTATCGTCTCCTATTCAATTCTTTTATATGCTTCATTAAATGCGAACATTATTCTAAAACGAACTGCAAAAACTGGGGCAAAACCCCCAAAAAGTCTTATAGAGGACTTGAAATCAAGGGTTTATGAGCTTGGCAACCGACCGGGAATAAATAATCTCACCATGCACAAATCGCTCGTGATTCTCTTCCACGCTCGATAAATCATATAAATAGTTGACCATGAGTCCGGCCGATTGGCGAAGGCCGTTTTTGGATAAATCCCCAGCCCAGTTGATTTGATACAGTTTGGCGCCATTACCCAAATGAAACTTAGCCACCGGGTTACCGTCTCGGCCCGGGGTCACGTAGGCCAAATAAATGGCTGTTAGGCACAACAAAGCCTCTTTCTCTTTTTTGCTGCACTCATCAGGATGCCAGGCTTTCGATAGTTTCTCTGGCCAAGAGACCCCATTGAACTTCAAAAGATCCAAAGCATCATCGCGCGCCTTACGAATCGCAGGTTTAATCTTTTCTGCATTGGGTATCTCGCCCAAATGGGCGCCGGCGGTAATCCACTCCATTAGACCTGGAATAGGTGACAGGGTCACAAAGGTTTTAAGTCCTGGGAACTCAGCGTGCAATTGTTCTGCCACGCGCTTTATTAAAAAGTTACCCATCGACACACCCCGCAAACCTGACTCGCAGTTACTAATCGAGTAAAAAGCGGCTACCTTATATTGATTCGTTTGCTCAACCGGCGCAGATTTTTTATCAACTAAAGGCATGATTGCCACTGGGATATCCGGCAATAGAGCAACTTCAACAAAGATTAAGGGCTCATCAGGCAACTGTGGATGAAAGAATGCAAAACAACGGCGGTCGGGTTGCAAGCGGCGACGCAAATCATCCCAACCATCAATGGCATGAACTGCCTCATGGGCAATGATTTTTTCTAAGACTTCTGCTGGCGACTTCCAGTCGACTCGGTGCATTTTTAGAAAACCTGGATTAAACCAAGATGACAGTAAATGACGCATGTCATAGTCCAAGCCAGCTAACTCGGGCTTTTTATGCAACAAGCTTAGTAGATCACGGCGCATCTCCACAACAGCAGCCGTACCCCCTGGGGCTCGGTTTAAGCGGCGCAACAGCTCTTGCCTGGGCGACTCCGAAATCTTTTGCAAGCGAATATAGTTTCGGGCACTTGGGTCTGCAGCAAAACTTTGAGTGGCCTTCATCAGAGCATCGGTATCAATATTGAACTGCTCTGCAAGCGTGATAAAAAACTTGGGGCGTTGCTCTGCATTGAGCTTGCGGTAATTAGAGATCACATCTATCGCCATACTCACCGCATTGGACTCACCTCGCTCCGACACCAAGCGATTGACTGCGCCAATAGCGCGTGAAAAATAACGGGTTTGAGCAATTTTCTCGAGCATCAGAACAGAATAACGAGCTTTCCAAAAAGAGTGTTAATTTTTAGAAAAATTGTCC
>JAIXPN010000069.1 GCA_027486235.1 Burkholderiaceae bacterium | reverse complement strand
CCCAACTGAACTGCTTAGCAGGGAAAGCGCCTGCGGGCATCGATCGTAAAGTATTGCACGATACTTTTGTTGCTAATCTGAAATACACCGCGGCTGAGTTCAAAAAGCATGGCCTCAAGTTACTGATTGAGCCAATTAACACCTATGACATTCCTGGTTTCTTCTTATCTACTACCGCCCAAGGTATTGCGATCTTGGATGAAGTGGCTGCCGATAATGCCTTCTTGCAATATGACATCTATCATGCACAGCGCATGGAAGGTGAGCTGGCTAATACTATGCAAAAGTTTTTGCCACGCATCGGTCATATGCAATTAGCCGATAATCCAGGACGCAATGAGCCTGGTACCGGTGAAATCAACTATGCATTCTTATTCAAGTTCATCGACAAAATTGGTTACCAGGGTTGGATTGGTTGTGAATACAAACCAGCAACAACGACCGATGCAGGTTTAGGGTGGCTTAAGTCCGTTTAATTGCTGGATTCACCAAAGTAATTTCTATTTTATAAATCAGAGAGTATTGATATGAGCGCACAAAAATTGGGTTTTATTGGTTTAGGCATTATGGGTTCACCAATGGCAGGACATTTGCTTAAAGGGGGCCATCAGGTCTATGTTGCTACGCGCAGCCAAATACCCGAGGATCTGATTAAAGCCGGCGCAATTGCGTGCAAAACACCTTCTGAAGTTGCAAAGCAAGCGGACATTATTTTCACAATGGTTCCTGACACACCAGATGTAGAAAAAGTTCTTTTTGGAGAAAACGGAATTTCTGCTGGAATTAGCAAGGGCAAGACCGTTGTTGATATGAGCTCAATTTCGCCAATTGCAACCAAAGAGTTTGCCAAAAAATTAAATGATTTAGGTTGTGACTATGTAGACGCTCCAGTATCTGGCGGTCAAGTAGGCGCACAAAATGCAACGCTATCGATTATGGTTGGAGGAGACGAAGCCGTATTTGCCAAAGTGAAACCCCTTTTTGAACTGATGGGTAAAAATATAAACTTGGTAGGCGGCAATGGAGCAGGGCAAACTGCTAAAGTGGCTAATCAGATTATTGTGGCGCTGAACATTGAGGCGGTTGGAGAGGCTTTATTGTTTGCAGCAAAAGCTGGTGCGGATCCAGCCAAGGTTCGTCAGGCCCTAATGGGTGGTTTTGCTAGCTCCAAGATCTTAGAGGTACATGGCGAGCGTATGGTGAATCGCACCTTTAATCCCGGGTTCAGAATTGAGCTCCATCAAAAGGATTTGAACTTGGCCTTAAGCAGTGCTAAAGCCTTGGGTGTATCGCTACCCAATACTGCAACGGCACAAGAGTTATTCAACTCCTGCACCGCTCATGGCGGCAAAGCCTGGGATCACTCGGCCATGGTGAAAGCCCTTGAAAAACTCGCTAATTTTGAGATCGGACAACAGGCTTCCTAATTGATGGCTTTACCACCTAAACTCCTGATTGTTTATCTTCATGGGTTTAGGTCGTCCCCAAATTCTTCGAAAGCACAGCTAACTGGAGAGGCAATTACCTCTTTAAGCAAAGAGGGCAAATCGGTTGAGTGGTATTGTCCTCAATTGCCACCCTCTCCACGAGAGGCCATGCAAATGGTCATCAATAAGATTGATCAAACTGGTGCTGAATATCTTTGCATTATCGGATCATCTCTTGGCGGTTTCTATGCCACCTATCTTGCAGAACGTTACCCGCACGCTAGAGCAATTATGCTTAACCCTGCTGTTCGGGCAGCGCGCGAACTGGCTCCCTATGTAGGTCAACTAACGGCCTACGATAGCGATGAGCCATTTGATTGGCGAGCGGAGTATGTCGATCAACTTAAAGAGCAGCAGGTAGAGCGCATTACTCATGCAGAGCGTTATTTCCTATTGGCAGCCAAGGGTGATGAGCTACTTGATTGGCGCGAGATGGTAGAGCATTACCCTGGTGGAAAACACTTGGTTATCGAGGGTAGCGACCATGGGATTACGGAGTATCCACAATACCTAGATCAAGTGGTAGCTTTCGCCATCAGTTCAAATTAACGCTGGATTGCAGATGGCCTAGAGCCTTTCTTTGCTTTCCGAAAATGATCCTCAATGGCTTGCGTAATCTTCTTGCGACCATGATTTTTACGTTCCAGCAAGCCAACGCGTCGATAAATTGCTTTTCGAAGAGGATTTTTTGTCACAATCTGTTTGTCTTTATCCCACTGAACATTTGCTAGCTTAGGGACGATGGCATAACCAAGACCTTGTCGAACCAATTCGATAATAGCCTCTACTGAGTTCACAACAATACTATTTTCTATTTCAAGTTGATTGGAGCGGATAACTTGATCAACTAGCTCTCCTGTCCAAGTTCGAGGTTCAAAACGGATAAAGGGCAGGGCAGCGCGATCTTTTCCCTTGGGGTAGATAAAAATCATTTGCTCTTCATAGAGAAAGGTCCACTGCACATTTTTGGGTAGGGCATAGGGAGATTCAGCCACAATCGCTGCATCGAGGATCCCGTCCATCACTTGCTGTAAAAAATCACTTGAGAGGCCAGTACTAATCTTGATCTCAAGTTCTGGGTATTGCCTCTTTAGTTGCTCAAGCGTTTTACCAAACTGACCCATTAAGGTTGAGACTAGGGCTCCAACCGTGAGGGATCCGCTTAAACCAGACTTAAATTGAGAACCTAGTGACTCATAGCGTGAGATGATCTCTTGGATCGGTTCAATAAGGGCGCGCCCTTGATTATTGAGCACCAAGGAGCGCTTATTACGATCAAATAGGGATATCCCCAGCTCCTCTTCCAGTTGTGCCAATTGTTGACCGGCAGCAGCGGGGGTTAGGCCTATCTCTCGGGCAGCAGCAGCTACACTGGGGTGGCGGGTAACGGCTAGGAAATTTTTAAGTACTCGAATGCTGCTCATCACTCTTTTTCCGTGTAAACAATTTCTTTATCTCAATTAAAATACTATTCGATTTATTTTTTACTGTCTATCCCTATAATGGCCTCATGAATACACCCATTTTGAAGGTTAAGGTCTGGCGCGGCTCCCACAATGGGAAGTTTGTTGATTACGAAGTCCCTCGGGCAACCAATCAAACCGTTTTGGATGTGGTGACCTATATTCAGCGCAAGCTTGATCCAAGCCTGAGTTACCGCTTTGCCTGCCGAGTTGGAATGTGCGGTTCTTGTGCAATGACCGTTAATGGCAAAGCGCGCTGGACTTGCCGAACGCATGTGGCCAAGATCGGAGATAGCGATACCTTGGAGATTGCCCCT
>JAIXPN010000132.1 GCA_027486235.1 Burkholderiaceae bacterium | reverse complement strand
TGCCAAAAAATAATGAAATCTAGCCAGATTTCTAAATGGTTTTCTTTGGTTTAGCTAAATAAACATGACAGGCAAATCAAGGAACCGTATTTGTGCTGCCATTTATTACTACTGAAAACGAGCTGTGTCACTCAGTTGCAATGACACCCTAAACCTGGACATTGGTGTTCGCAGGGATGGAAGATCTGAGCAGTAGCAGAGACTAGTCGTCACTACCCAATAAGGATGCCGTAGGCCTTGCTAGCCACATGACACTAGGAGAAGATTTCAAGCATAAAGACACAGGGCCTAGCCTTGAATGTCACGAGCAAGCTCTGCCTACACAGCAACTTGCAAACCCTGCGACTGTTGGCACTTCGGCTATCGCAGATGTTGCGTTTCAAAGACGCACGTAAAAGGAGACCGCGAAACCGCCCTTACCCACTCGGGTTGTGCTGAAGTGCTGTGGTAACGAACTCATCGAAAGAACGTTGCCCGAAAACTGAGCCTTGCACGCATAAGGCTCAGTGTGGGTTGAATCTATCGAAAGTTTTCAACACCAAGCAATAAAAAGAAAACTTAGAAACATTCAAAGACTGAATTCAATCTTGATTGATTGAACTAAAAAGAAAAAATGTGCTGAACAAACCCTGAGCGATGAGCGAAAGAGGTTTGTGAAAGCACAAGCGAGCTAGGCTCGCTTTCTAATACCCCACACATCATTAGCCCTTGATGTGAAGTTGTCGGTTTAACCGACAACGAATCATGGTGTCTTAGCTGCAATGGCTAAAACCTCAATGGGGGGTGAGTAAAAATCACCCCCCCAAAAAGCATAAGTACTTCACCTAAAAAATCCGCAGCGCAGAAATTTATAGCTATAGGACCCTTTTCTGGAACGCAATTCCCCCTCAAATCAGCCCTACAACACAAGATCTAAACCTAGTGCTTAGCTGAATAGCTGAACAAGCAGAAAACAGCATGTAGGGCTTGCTCGGTAACCCGCCAAACCTTCAGGACTTCGGTTGTCCATTTGCGTCATTGAACAAACACTGCGTGCATAGCAATACACAGGAGAAGTTCATGATTGACTTAGAAACTAACGACATCGCCTACTTGAGCTCAAAGCGCAAAAGGGATGCAGCAAGAGCCGCAATCCTGCAAGCACGCCAAGCTCTTGAACGTGCCGCAGAGGAAGTAGATAACTACTTAGAGAAGTTCCGTGACGCTGAAACGGACACGGAAAAAGCCACAGCCGTTAATTGGTGCATTCATTACCTAGCCAGTAACGTCATCAGTAGCTTGCGGCTTGAGCGCATGGCAAATGCACAGACAGAACTAAGCCGTCAGAGCATGTGAGGTCGATATGGAAAAGTTTGACCCCACCCTGCTTACTCAGTTCATCGGCACAGAGCGCTACTACCGAATCTCACGCAGACATCTGCTCACCGATGGCACCAAATATTTGGCTGAACATGCAGAGTGTTTTTGGATGATGGACGCAATCGCTAGCCACCTAAGTGAGATTGGTACTGAGGACTGGTTTGTCCAAGTGCGCATGACTGTCAGTGGCAACAAGGCAACGATGATCTACGAGGACGGCTGTGGCAAAGAGCATGCCCGTCAAGAGATTCCATATACAGACTTTTCAATCCATGCGATCTCTTTGTTTGCCTGCTGGGATGGTGAGCACTGGGTGATCATGCTCCCAAGCGAGTACTGAGAAATATCGTTTTTTACATTTGAGTGACAGCAAACGCCTCATAGCTTTCAATAGATTAGCACTAGTCAACGACCGATCGTCCCGTACTTGACGTTCCGCCCTTAAAAGGCAAGCATTTCATTTCAGAACAAATCTTGCCGTCGACTGCCTACCTCCGACTGATATGACAGCAATGATCTTTGTGCCAGGACCGACTTTGAAAGCCCCGGCGGCCTGCAGTTTGTCATCGCTAGGCTTGAGATCAACTTCTTGCTTTTCAGCACCGGTCAGCAGCGTCAATTTGGCTGAGGCTTTGGACACATCGACTGCCTTGCCGTGGTCTCGAACATAAAGACGCAGCGTCGTGGGGTTGGCCACCAGTTCGTAATCAATGTCCTTGACCGTCGTCAGAACCCCTCCGTGCATGGGTTTGTGATCGGCATCATTGGGGCCAGCCCAAGCGAGTCCGTTCAGCAGCAGCGACGAGGTAATCAGGAATGTACGGAATTTCATGAGATTTCCTTTTTAGGTTTGAGGTGGAAAACTAGATGTCAGAACGCTTCGGCGTCCTTGTCTTGCAAAAGCGCCTCGGCCGGCTTGCGACCAAAGAGCCAAAACATCGCAGGCGTCAGAAATGTGTCGAGCAACGTGGAACTGATCAGGCCAGAGAAGATCACTACAGCCACCGGATGCAAGATCTCGGTGCCAGGGCGCTCGGCCTCGAAGAGCAAAGGTGCCAGCGCAAAAGCGGTCACCAACGCGGTCATCAAGACAGGGCTCAAACGCTCCAACGATCCACGCAGGATCATCTGCGTGTTGAAGGACTCTCCCTCAAAGCGCATGAGGTTGATGTAGTGGCTAACCTTCAAAATCCCGTTGCGCACTGAAATACCCGCCAGGGTGATAAAGCCAATCAGGGCTG
>JAIXPN010000147.1 GCA_027486235.1 Burkholderiaceae bacterium | reverse complement strand
ATCAACAGATCCATTTTGTAGCAAAGGAATACGGTTTTGTGAAGTCACTGGAGTATATTTAATATCCAATGTTTTCATATTCAATTGCTTTTGAATATCGCGCAAGACGTTGTTACAAATCTCGACATGAAAACCAGCGTACTTACCGTCACCCAATGTGTATGAAAGCGCACCGGAAGATTCGCGTACCCCCATGGTGACAACCCCACTTGATTTGATTTTGTCTAGAGTGCTTTGTTGAGCCGATACAGCCGGGCTCAAAAAGAAGGTCGCTGACGATAGCAAAAAAGGCAAGAAGTACTTAATCATCATTTTCTATGTTCCACTAAATTGTTGAGGGATTGGCATATTTTTGGCCAGAGTAAAAATGGTACTTAAATAAAGAAGATTCTAAAAGCCCTACTTAGTGCAAGGTTCTAGGCATAACCAAGGCAAATTCAGGAATATCCGCCTGGAAAAACTGTGCATCCTCAGTTACACAAAAGTACTCTCCGCGCATCGTGCCAGCTGGCGTTGGCAAAGTTGCCCAGCTGGTGTACTCAAAATGCTCTCCAGCCCGCAATAAAGGCTGCTGGCCTACCACTCCAAGACCCCTCACTTCCTGAACATCCCCATCACCATCCGTAATAAACCAATGCCTAGCAATCAGCTGAACCCCTGCAGAACCAGTGTTGCGAATGGTCACGGTATAGGAGAAGGCAAATTGCTGATTTTCAGGATCAGATTGGTCAGGCAGGTACTGCGGACGGACTGTTACAGTAATTACAGGGGGATTCATGGTCAGCATTCTGCTCCATCCATTCCCCAAGCGCAAGCTAGAATCTAGGTATGTATATCCAAAAAGCCCAAAAATTTATATACGTATGAGTCCAAATAGCCCCATTATTGCCCCCTCAATCCTCTCTGCTGACTTTGCCAAGCTAGGGGAGGAGGTAAAGGCTGTTCTTGACTCTGGTGCCGATTGGATTCACTTTGATGTCATGGATAACCACTATGTACCAAACCTAACTGTAGGGCCATTGGTATGTGAGGCAATTCGCCCCCATGCCCAAAAAGACGGCAAGCCTGCCATGATCGATGTGCATCTCATGATTGAACCAGTGGATCGTATTGTTCCGGACTTTGCCAAGGCGGGCGCCAATTTAATTAGCTTTCATCCTGAAGCGAGCGCTCATGTTCATCGCACCTTAGGCCTAATTCGAGATAACGGCTGTCAGGCAGGTCTAGTTCTTAATCCTGCTTCGCCAATTCATCTTTTAGATCACGCCTTAGATCAAATTGATTTAGTTCTACTTATGTCCGTTAATCCTGGATTTGGTGGTCAATCGTTTATTCCCAGCACACTTAATAAGATTACTCAAGTACGTCAGATGCTGAATCAATACCGCCAGACCAGTGGCAGAAGTATTCGATTGGAAGTTGATGGTGGTATCAAAGTCGACAATATTGCAGCGGTCGCTAAGGCGGGCGCGGATACCTTTGTTGCAGGCTCTGCAATTTTTGGCAAGCCGAATTACCGCGATGTGATTGAGGCAATGCACAAAGAGATCACAAAATAGAGCTAAGAATAATATAAATTTGCAATGAATCCTCATGAATTAAAACAGTTAGGCATGCAAGGCTTCAATCGAGTTGCCCTGCTGGCGGAATCTACGGTTGATCTAGAAACGCCCTTATCGCTCTACCTAAAGCTTACCCAATACTCTGGGCAAAAAAATACCTATTTACTCGAATCTGTCTATGGGGGTGAGCGTTTTGGTCGCTACTCCATTATTGGTTTACCGGCCCGCACTCTTCTCAGAAGTGTCGGCACTCCCGAATCACCAATTAATGAGGTGGTACATGATGGTAAGGTAATTGAAACCAATCAAGATAATCCACTAGATTTTATTGATGCCTATTTCAAGCGCTTCAAAGTTGCTCCCCAAGCGAACTTACCGCGTTTTTGTGGCGGGCTTGCGGGTTACTTTGGTTACGATACCGTTCGTTATATTGAGAAACGTCTTGCCAGACATTCTCTTCCTGATGAAATCGGTGTGCCAGATATTCAGTTGATGCTCACCGAAGAATTGGCTGTAGTCGATAACGTTGCTGGAAAAATTTACTTCATTGTGTATGTCGATCCCAACCATGAGAATGCGTTCGAAGTTGGTAAAGCCCGCTTAACTGAATTGCAAGCACAACTCAAGAACACAGTTGCCACTGAAAAAGAATTGCCTGTAAATCTAAATAAAGAAACCGACCTCGAATTAATTCGGAAATTTAAAGCAGCTGACTTTGAAAATGCAGTGCGCAAAACCAAAGAATACATTTTGGCCGGCGATTGTATGCAAGTTGTTATTGGTCAACGGATTACTCGTTCTTATACACAATCACCGCTACAACTCTACAAAGCTCTTCGGTCCTTAAATCCATCGCCATATATGTACTTTTATGACTTTGGCAATCTCCAAATTGTGGGTTCATCACCAGAGATCTTAGTGCGCCAAGAGAAACGTGAGAATCGGAAGATAGTAACCATTCGCCCACTCGCTGGTACCCGCCGACGTGGCTCTACACCAGAAGAAGATGCGCAATTAGCAAAAGAGCTTTTAGCGGATCCGAAAGAAATTGCCGAACATGTCATGCTCATTGACTTAGCCCGAAATGATGTAGGTCGTATAGCCAAAACGGGTACGGTCAAAGTAACTGACTCGATGGTGATTGAAAAGTACTCGCATGTGCAACATATCGTCAGCTCAGTAGAAGGTGAACTCAAGGACAATATGAGTAATATGGATGTCTTACGTGCAACCTTCCCAGCTGGAACATTATCTGGGGCGCCAAAAATTCGGGCGATGGAAATTATTGATGAGATGGAAATCACCAAACGCGGGATCTATGGCGGTGCCGCAGGATATCTCTCTTTCTCGGGCGATATGGATGTGGCTATTGTGATTCGTACTGGAGTCATCAAGGACGGTATGCTGCACTCCCAAGCTGGTGCTGGTGTAGTGGCAGACTCCGACCCCACATCAGAGTGGAAAGAAACGGAAGCAAAGGCGCGCGCAGTTTTAGCAGCAGCAGATCTGGCAGAAGCTGCGGGGGGCGGATAAATATGCTCTTAATGATTGATAACTACGATTCGTTCACATTCAACTTGGTTCAGTACTTTGCTGAACTTGGTGAAGAGGTAAAAGTTGTTCGTAACGATGAGATCAGTGTGGGTGATATTGCCACTATCAAGCCCGAGCGTATTTGTATTTCTCCGGGTCCTTGTAGTCCCGCCGAAGCAGGGATCTCAGTGTCAACAATTCAACAATATGCAGGAAAGATCCCGATTCTCGGTGTGTGCCTAGGGCACCAAGCGATTGGCGAGGCATTTGGTGGGAAAGTGATTCGGGCGAAGAAAGTGATGCATGGCAAGACTGATGTCATTCACCATACCGGCGAAGGTGTTTTTAAGAACCTGCCTGAACACTTTAAGGTTACCCGTTATCACTCCCTTGCAATTGAAAAAGCATCGCTTCCTGATTGCCTGAGGATTACTGCAGAAACAGATGATGGAGAAATCATGGGTGTGAGACATAAAGATTTCATTGTTGAAGGCGTGCAATTTCATCCCGAGTCTATTTTGTCTGAACAAGGACACGCATTGCTCAAAAACTTTTTACAAATGAAGTAATTAAATCCTTATGGCAATGACAGCATCAGCAGCCCTACAGCACTTAATTGAAGGTAAGGAACTGCCTAAAGAAGACATGATTAATATTATGCGTGCGATCATGGGTGGCGAGCTTCCTGGTCCAATGGTTGCTGCACTCTTGGTTGCCTTGCGGAGCAAAAAAGAAAGCCCTACCGAAATCGCTGCTGCCGCTCAAGTCATGCGTGATTTTGCAACTCCAGTTGATGTAACCGATAGAGCTCATTTGGTAGACGTAGTCGGAACAGGTGGCGATGGTGCGCACACTTTTAATATCTCAACTGCGTCGATGTTTGTGGCTGCCGCAGCTGGAGCCAAAATTGCAAAGCATGGTAATCGCAGTGTTAGTAGTAAGTCAGGAAGTGCGGATGTACTAGAGGCTCTTGGCGTAAAACTCAATCTCACTCCTCAAGCAGTTGGGCAATGTATCAATACCCTAGGTGTGGGTTTTATGTTTGCCCCAAATCATCACCCTGCCATGAAAAATGTTGTTCCTATCCGCAAAGATCTTGGTGTGCGAACCATCTTTAACATCCTGGGGCCACTCACCAATCCTGCCAAAGCGCCCAATATTGTGATGGGTGTTTTCCATCCAGAGCTGGTCAGCATTCAAGCAAAAGTTTTGCAACTCATGGGCGCAGAGCATGCACTCGTTGTGCATGGCAAAGACGGTCTCGATGAGGTTACCCTTTCAGGTCCAACTATAGTTGCCGAGCTTCTCAATGGCCAAATTAAGGAATATGAGATCGCTCCAGGCGATTTTGGGATCGCAGCAAGCTCACTCGAATCTCTCAAAGTGCAAGATGCAAACGAGTCAAAATCCATTATCCTGAACGTTCTCGATGACCAATCAGGCCCTGCTAAAGACATTGTTTGTCTCAATGCTGGCGCAACTCTCTATGCTGCCAATTGTGTACCAAATATTCAGGTAGGTGTGCAAATGGCTAAAGATGCGATTGCCTCTGGCAAAGCGAAACAAAAGTTAGACGAGCTGATTACTCTCTCGCAAACATTAGCGGGGTAATCACACCATGAACGACATTCTTTCTCGGATTCTAGAAACTAAAAAGCAGGAGATTCGCGCTGCTCAAGGTCTGATTTCCAGTGGTGAGCTTTTAAAAGAAGCTCTTCATGCCAATCACGATCCTGCTCAGCAGGTACGAGGTTTTGCCCAAGCCCTAATCGGCTCTATTGCCAATGGCAAGCCCGGCATCATCGCTGAGATTAAGAAAGCCAGCCCCAGCAAGGGCGTGCTGCGTGAGCACTTTGTGCCCCATGAAATCGCCCAAAGCTATGCAGGGCATGGCGCCACCTGCTTATCCGTTTTAACTGACAAAGATTACTTCATGGGCTCCCCGGAATACCTCAAAGAAGCACGAGCCGCCTGCTCTCTGCCAGTGATTCGTAAGGACTTCATCATCGATCCCTATCAGGTCTACGAGGCAAGGGCGATGGGTGCTGATGCGATTTTGCTCATCGTTGCCGCTCTTGAACTCAATCAAATGAAAGAGCTGGAGCACTGTGCAATGGAAAATCAACTAGACGTATTAGTTGAGGTACACGATGCTCTCGAACTCGAAGCGGCTCTACAATTAAACACGCCCCTATTGGGCATTAACAACCGTAATCTCAAAACCTTTGAGGTTACTTTGCAAACGACCCTTGATTTGCTGTCTTTGATTCCCAAAGAAAAACTAGTGATTACAGAATCTGGCATTCTTCAGTCGGCCGATGTAAAAACTATGCGCGCTGCCGGTGTAAATGCGTTCTTAATTGGTGAGGCTTTTATGCGCGCTGCCAATCCAGGTAAAGCGCTTGCTGAGCTCTTTGCGTAAGTAATAGAAGCAAGCTAAACATTAAATAGGAAGTTAAGGACGTCGCCATCTTTGACGATGTATTCCTTACCTTCTGCGCGCATTTTTCCTGCCTCTTTAGAACCCTGCTCGCCTTTAAACTGAATAAAGTCCTCATACGCAATCGTTTGTGCCCGAATAAAACCGCGCTCAAAATCTGTATGAATGACTCCGGCTGCCTGAGGTGCGGTATCGCCGATATGAATGGTCCAAGCCCTCACCTCTTTCACTCCAGCAGTAAAGTAGGTCTGTAAGCCAAGCAGGCTGTAACCAGCACGAATGACGCGATTTAATCCTGGTTCGGTCATGCCTAAATCAGCTAAGAACTCCGTTTTGTCGGCATCATCCAAATCTGCAATTTCTGCTTCAATCGCTGCACATACAGCCACTACGGGAGAGCTCTCCTTTGCTGCATGCTGCTTTACTGCCTCTAGATGGGGATTATTTTCAAAGCCATCTTCTTTAACATTGGCAACATACATCGCCGGCTTCGCGGTAATTAAACAAAAGGGTTTTAGAAGGGCCAACTCTTCCTTGGTCAAATTGAGAGCGCGCACAGGTAGGGCTTGATCCAATTGGGCTTGCACTTTTGTAAGCACTGCAACTAGGGCAGCAGCCTCTTTATCATTGCCAGACTTTGCCGCCTTGGTATAGCGCTGCAGAGCCTTTTCAACCGTGCCCAGATCAGCCAAAGCCAATTCAGTATCAATAACCCCAATGTCTGCCAAGGGGTCTACCTTGCCAGCGACGTGAACCACATTTGCATCTTCAAAGCAGCGCACAACATGTGTGATTGCATCGGTCTCCCGTATATTGGCCAAGAATTGATTTCCCAGACCTTCACCTTTAGAAGCTCCTGCAACTAAGCCCGCAATATCCACAAACTCAACGGTTGCTGGAACAATTTTTTCAGGATGAACAATCTCTGCCAAAGCCGCCAGTCTGGGATCGGGCACCTCAACCATGCCAACATTGGGCTCAATAGTGCAAAACGGGTAGTTTTCGGCTGCAATCCCCGCTTTGGTCAGGGCATTAAACAGGGTGGATTTACCTACATTGGGTAGGCCGACGATTCCGCATTTTAGTGACATGCCACCATTGTAAATGCCCTTGATTCGATATCATCATGGTATGTCCTCACAAACCCAAGCTAGCCCCAAGCCGACAAAGCCTATTGAGGCTAATCAAAGTGCTGATTTTTGCATTGTTGGAGGAGGCATTATTGGTAAAGCCTGCGCACTAGGGCTGGCACAGCTGGGCTACTCAGTTATTCAAATTGCGCCAGATCTGGAAAAAAATCAAGCGCTAATGCCAAATCAATTTGGGCAACGCATCTATGCCCTCGCACCGAGCACAAAGACTCTTTTGAGCGAACTGAATGTTTGGGATGCGCTTGATCATCAGCGTATTCAAGTGGTTCGGGACATGCATATCTTTGGTGATCGCGGCCAAGCAAATGACCGCCTCCATTTTTCTGCATTTGAGGCTGGTCGACCTGAGTTGGCATGGATTACCGAAGCAGATCTCCTTGAGTTGACCCTTGATCAAGCTATTCGCTTTCATAGACAGATCCGCAATATCAATACCAGCGTAGACGATATTCATATTGAGAAAGATACAAAACCAACTTTAACCCTCGACAGTGGCGAGCAGATTTCTACGCATTTAATCATTGCTGCAGACGGTGCGCGGTCACCATTGCGCTCAACCATTGGGATTGCTGTTCATGAGCATGGGTACGATCAAACAGCAGTTGTTGCTAATTTCTCTTGCTCATATCCGCATCTCCAAACCGCATATCAATGGTTTTTACCCGACGGTGATATTTTGGCGATGCTGCCATTACCAAAACAACAGGTATCGATGGTTTGGTCTACTTCGCCTAAAAATGCCAATCATTTAATGCAACTCCGTTCAGAAACTTGGCCGAACTTACTCCAAGAGCAAGTGGGTGGCAGCATTCATAAGACATTAGGTAATCTGCAATTGCAATCAACGCCAGTAAGCTTCCCTCTCAAGCGCATCAAAGCGCAAAGTCTCATCGGTCCCGACTACGATCCCAAGGTGGTATTGTTAGGAGATGCAGCTCATGTGATACATCCTTTAGCAGGACAAGGCCTGAATCTTGGCTTGAGGGATGTAGCCTCATTATTACAAGTCATCAAAAATAAAGAAGAGTTTCGGGCAATTGATGACCGAATCTTGCTGCGTCGTTACGAACGACAGCGGGAAGGCGATACAAGCTCACTACTTTGGATTACGGATCGCTTAAAGAAGTTGTTTGGTACTAGCAACCCCCTTGAGAAGCAAATTCGTAATTGGGGTTTGGGTTTTGTAAATCGTAGCCACATCATTAAACGGCAACTCATTGAACGAGCACTTGGAGAATAAATTGATAGTAAAGAATTTAAAACGAGTAGGCATCTGCCTTGCATTGTTAGGCATGGCAAGTTCAGCATTTGCTCTTAATGAAAAACAAATACGCGCTGAAATCCAAAAGCGTCTTGGTACCTCTGCCAATGTCAGAAATGTCACGCCCTCGCCGATTCCGGGTCTTTTTGAAGTACAAGTCAACAATGAAATTTTCTACACAGACAGTAAGGCCAAATTTTTAATCCAAGGTGAAATGGTTGAATTGGCAACCGGTAATAACGTGACGGCTAAACGCCAAGAAGACATTAATCGCATCAAGTGGTCCGAGCTGCCACAAGCGCAGTCGTTTAAGGTGGTCCGCGGTAATGGCAGCCGTCAAATTGCTGTGTTCTCAGATCCTAATTGTGGTTATTGCAAACGTCTTGAAAAAACTCTGCAGCAACTCGATAACGTGACTATTTATAACTATCTCATTCCGATTCTGTCAGCAGATTCATCTCTCAAATCAAAACAGATTTGGTGCGCATCCGACCAGCAAAAAGTATGGAATGATTGGATGCTCAATAATGTAAGCCCTACTGGTAAATCCGATTGTGTCAATCCGATTGATAAGAATCTAGCGCTTGCTAAAAACTATGGGATTAATGGCACACCAACCATCTTCTTTACAGACGGCACCCGCTTCCCAGGAGCGGTTCAGCTGGCTGATATTGAAAAGAAATTAGCCTCGCTCAAATAAGAACCACCATGCAAGATAATGTGATGCCTGCTGTGCAGTACACCATCTGGCCAGATGATTTACATGGTCATCGCTTCACTGTAAAACTGGTCATTGAAAGACCAGATCCAGCAGGGCAAATCGTTGCCATGCCGTCATGGATTCCGGGGAGCTATTTCATTCGGGATTTCAGTAAGCACATTGAAACAATTACTGCTTCTACCGTCATCAAGAAAACCGGTCTGCGCAAATCGATTCCGCTTGAGCGACTAGATAATGATCGCTGGCGCTTGCCAAAAAATATCAGTACCTGCGAAATCATCACTACCGTCTATGCATTTGATCAATCTGTACGCACTGCCTACTTAGACCAAAAGCGTGGCTTCTTTAATCCAACGAGCCTTTGCTTAGGCGTTCAAGGGCAGGCCCACCTCCCGTGCTCTCTGGCGATTGCCCCTCCAGCAAACCAGTCTCTGCTGCAATGGGAGGTTAAATGCACACTTACTCCCGTAAAAACCGACTCCAATGGATTTGGATTTTATTTAGCAAAAAATTATGATGATCTGATTGACCATCCGATTGCGCTAGGTCGCTTTGATGTAATTGAGTGGGAAGTATTTGATACAAACCACACAATGGTGATTCAAGGTCTAACTCCTGAACAATCTGAGCTCCTTGATAAGAAAAAGCTTGCGGATGATCTTCGTAATATCTGTGCTGAGACAATCCGCCTTTTTGAGCCCCAAAAACCAAAAGCGCCATTTCCGAATTATTTATTTATTGTGAATGCTGCATTAGATGGATACGGTGGTCTAGAGCATCGCAGCAGCACTGCGCTGCTCTGCAAACGTGATCAATTACCTTATCATGATCATGATCCCAAGAAACCCAAAAAGTCTTATGAGGAGTTCTTGGGTTTATGCAGCCATGAGTATATTCACGCTTGGCTCGTAAAACGCATTCAGGCTAAAGCATTTCAACCCTACGATCTTGGCCAACGTAACCACACACGTTTGTTATGGCTTTTTGAGGGCTTCACAAGCTACTATGATGACCTACAACTTGTAAGAAGTGGATGTATCACAGAGACACGATACCTAGAGCTACTTGCCAATACCTGGAATGGCGTCTTGCGTAACCCCGGTCGACTGAAGCAAAGTGTAGCGGACAGCTCGTTTGATGCCTGGACGAAGTATTACCAAATGGATGAGAACACTCCCAATGCAGTAGTGAGTTATTACGCTAAGGGATCACTCATCGCACTAGGACTTGATTTGCTCATGCGTCATCATAGTGAGGGTAAATATTCCTTAGATGATGTCATGCGTTCTTTATGGAAAGAGCATGGCAAAAAAGGGTTGGGAGTAAATCAATACGCGCTTGATATTACGATCGCCGCTGTCATGGGGCCCGGCTTTAACAAAACCTGGCACACCTTTAAGAAGAACTATATTGAAGGAACCCTCGATCTACCTCTACAAATTTGGCTACCCCAAATTGCTGGTATTGAGATAGCTCAAAAGCAATCGGGTTTTGTTGAAGAACTAAAACTGGCGCTCGGAATTCGTTTTACGGAATCAGGTGGGTGGCTCAAGCTAAGTCATGTTCTTGATGGCGGCCTTGCCCAGCAAGCCGGGCTAGCCCCAAATGATCTGATTAGTAGCATCAACTCTCAGAGGGTTACGGGTCAACGCTTAGACCAAGTGCTGGCAAGTCTTCAGAAGGCAAAGTATTTAACAATCCAATACTTCCGCCAGGATCAAGAGCATCAAACAAGCATTCCTTTAAAGCTGGCTGCCCCTCCCCAGTATGAGCTGAGGACTTCAAACGCATCCTGATACTCCCCTTCTACTTTGCATATTTCTTTACAGCAACTCATTCCAAGCGATTGGCAATTACTTCTGGGTAATTATCTGAAATCACCTGCTTGGCAACAGCTATGTGAGGAATTCAATCAAGAATACAAAGTGCATGGATTAAAAATTCGGCCCGATCCAAAAAAACTGTTTCATGCCTTACAACTCACTCCGGTTGATAGTATTAAGGTGGTCATCTTGGGACAAGATCCCTATCACTCGCCTGAGTTGGCACAAGGACTGGCATTTTCAATCCCCAAAACGATTCGAATACAGTCTCGCGAATTTCCAAGCTCCTTACGCAATATGAATAAAGCGCTCGTGATCGAGGGATTTGGCTCACTTCACCATGGTGATTTAAGTCACTGGGCAAAACAAGGTGTACTACTTTTAAATACCGCCTTATCTGTTCGTTTGGGAGAGGCTAATTCGCATGCTCAATTGGGATGGAAGCCTTTTATCGAGGCGCTGATTCAAAAACTATCGTCCAGCAGAAGTGGATTAGTTTGGTTACTCTGGGGTGGCCACGCACATTCGCTCGAAGAATACATTCAGAATCCAGAACAACACCTCATCTTGAAATCTTCCCACCCCTCTGGTCTTGGTGTATACAAAACAGCCCATCCATTTATTTATCCAGGTGATCAGAGAAGCTGTGGGCACTTTACTAAAACGAATGATTATCTTATCGCTCATCAACAGCATGCGATTGAGTGGGTTGAGCAAACAGCTAACCCTAAGCTTTTTTGAATCAAGATCTATATAAAAGATAGAGTTGCGGTAATACAAAAGCCCCCAAGACCGCACCACCCCACTCCAACATCTGGCCAGAGGTAAATAGACCAGTCAATTGGCCCCCAAAGCTAGCTAAGGCTGCCCCCAAGATCCCGAGGAGGAGGCTCCAAAAATAAACCCACTTTCCTCTTTTTGGGCTGGATTTGGTCTTATTTCTAGGGGAAAACCCAGGAAAATAGTAGCCTGCAGCAATGCCAACTATGCCTCCAACCAACAGATAAGCCCAAAACCCCATTGAAAACACCCCTATTTAGCCTAAGAAAACTATAATCCTCAGCATGAAGCTGTTGACTTTGGGCATCAACCATCACACAGCGCCAGTTGCCGTTCGGGAAAAAGTTGCTTTTGATCCTGAAGGACTGCTTGACGCCTTATCCGACCTACGTTCCCATTTGGGTGGCGTTAATCGGAGTGGTTTGCCTGAGGCAACCATACTGTCTACCTGTAATCGTACAGAACTCTACTGCGCTGCTAACGATCCCGCCTCAGAAAATGAATTTCATGAAGCGACGTTTGACTGGTTAGCAAAAAGCCAAAAATTAGCCCCCAGCGTTTTGCAACCGCACATCTATACACTCCCTCAGTCTGATGCGGTGCGACACGCATTTCGCGTGGCATGCGGCTTGGATTCGATGGTGATTGGTGAAACACAAATCTTAGGTCAAATGAAAGATGCTGTTCGTACTGCGAATGAAGCAGGAGCTCTTGGTACCTACCTCAATCAACTCTTTCAAAAAACCTTCTCTGTTGCTAAAGAGGTTCGTGGCTCAACTGAAATTGGTGCGCACTCCATTTCCATGGCTGCTGCATCAGTACGACTAGCAGAGCGCATCTTTGAATCAATCAGCGAACAAAAAATTTTATTTATCGGCGCTGGTGAAATGATTACCTTATGCGCAACGCATTTTGTGGCACGCAAACCAAAAGCGACTGCTATTGCTAATCGCACCATCGAACGCGGCCAAGAACTAGCGGACTCGATCTCTGCCCAAAACATCGATGCTGAATCATTCCGCCTCAATGACCTACCGACCCGCTTACATGAGTTTGACATCATCGTTTCCTCTACAGCAAGTCCGCTGCCAATCATTGGTCTAGGCATGGTAGAGAGTGCTTTGAAGCTGCGTCGTCGCAAACCCATGGTGATGATTGATTTAGCGGTACCGCGTGATTTTGAGCCGGAAATTGCAAGACTTAATGATGTCTACCTCTATACCGTCGATGATCTTGGGACGATGGCGCAAACTGGAGCAAACTTGCGCCAAGCTGCTGTGAGTCAAGCAGAGATCATTATTGAAGAGCGCGTCAGTAATTTTATGCACTGGTTACAAGGACGAAATGCCGTACCTCTGATCCAAGATATTCAACAGCAAGGCGATCGTCTACGGCAAATTGAGTTAGAGCGCGCTCTTAAACGCTTGATGCGCGGAGAAGACCCTCAAGAAGTTCTCAATGCAATGGCGCAAGGGCTCACGAATAAGTTCTTACATGGTTCATTGCACGCACTTCAACATGCGAGTGGCTCAGAGCGAGATGCCCTGATTAAATTACTTCCCAAATTATTTGCTACGCACTCCGGAGTGAATAGTTTTTCCGATAACAATCTCAGCAATCCAGACAAAAAATCTCAAACCGATAGTCATTAGATGAAATCCAGCATGCGGGCCAAGCTGGAGCATCTTGATGCCCGTTTGGCTGAACTCAATACCATTTTGATGCAAGAAGACTCCACAAAAGATATGGATGTCTATCGCAAACTCACGCGTGAGCATGCTGATATCTCAACTGTTGTGGAGCAATTTGGTCTTTATAAGAAGGCTGAAGAGGATGCCAAAGCTGCCGGGGAAATGCGCCTTGATCCGGACATGAAAGAGTTTGCCGATGAAGAGCAGAAGCAAGCTGAAATACGCATGACGGAACTGGAAAAAAACCTACAAACCCTCCTACTACCGAAGGATGAGGATGATGGTCGGAACATTTTCTTAGAGATTCGGGCGGGTACTGGCGGTGATGAGAGCGCCCTATTTGCTGCTGATCTTCTGCGGATGTATACCCGCTTTGCTGAACGCCAGGGCTGGAAAACGGAGATTGTTAGCCAAGCAGAATCGGATCTAGGTGGTTATAAAGAGGTCATCGTGCGCCTTTCTGGAACCGATGTATACGCCAAAATGAAATTTGAGTCGGGTGGGCATCGAGTTCAGCGCGTACCCCAAACGGAGACGCAGGGCCGCATTCATACCTCAGCATGCACTGTTGCCGTCATGCCAGAGGTTGATGAGATTGAAAGTGTCAAAATCAATCCTGCGGATCTGCGGATTGACACCTTTCGTGCATCGGGTGCTGGTGGACAACATATTAATAAAACTGATTCGGCTGTTCGCATTACCCATCTTCCCACCGGTATTGTGGTCGAGTGTCAAGATGATCGCAGTCAACACCGTAATAAAGACCAGGCGATGAAAGTCTTGGTGTCACGTATTAATGACGCTCAGCGCCATGCGCAACAGCAAGAACAAGCGCAGACGCGTAAATCACTGGTAGGCACCGGTGATCGTAGTGACCGAATCCGAACCTATAACTTTCCTCAAGGTCGAATTACCGATCATCGCATTAATCTCACCCTTTATAAAATTGATGCCATGATGGATGGTGACATCACCGACCTTCTTAATGCACTGGCGGCAGAACATCAAGCTGACTTACTTGCTGCGATGGGTGATACCTAAATACATAGTTGGTTTGTGAGCACGCTATTGAGTACGACGCAATTCCTATTGGACAATACACCTCTTGATAAAGTAGATGCACGTGTTTTATTAGGGCATCTTCTTGAACAGCACCTTTCTTGGCCTCGCTCCGCATTAATCTCTAAAAACCAAGAAGCTCTCCCCTTTGATGTGATTAAAGAATGGAAAGCTATTGAACAAAAACGCCTACTGGGTACTCCAGTTGCTTACTTATTGGGTAAAAAAGCTTTTCATGCAATTGAGCTAAAAGTAAGTCCTGCAGTTCTCATACCCAGGCCAGAGACTGAGCTCTTAGTTGATCTAGCCATCGAGGAAGTTAAAAACCAAATCCAACAAAACCCCCACAAACAGTTAATACGTATTCTGGATTTAGGCACAGGGTCTGGTGCTATTGCCCTAGCTATTGGATATCAGTTAAAAACACAAAATCAGAGTAGCCCTACTGTTGAGATCCTTGGTCTTGACCTTTCTCCTTCTGCGCTTGAGCTAGCTAATGAGAATTTGCATCATCTTGAACTAGCAGATCACGTAAGGTTTTTACAAAGTAATTGGTATAGCAATATTCCATCTGAGTTCAAAAATGCTGTTGATCTAATTATCAGCAACCCCCCATATATCCATCCCGATGACCCTCATCTTAGCCAAGGAGATTTGCGCTTTGAGCCTCAAGATGCTCTAAGAGATCATGCTGATGGATTAGGCTGCATCCGAACTATTCTCGCCGACAGTAATCAATATTTAAGCGAAACAGGCTGGGTGGCGATTGAGCATGGTTTTGAGCAAGCCGATTCGGTTTGCACCATTATGCGGGCTAATGGACTTAGGGGTGTGCTCACAGCTCCTGACCTGGCAGGGCATTTAC
Organism: Burkholderiaceae bacterium; assembly: GCA_027486235.1. Classification (GTDB taxonomy): domain Bacteria; phylum Pseudomonadota; class Gammaproteobacteria; order Burkholderiales; family Burkholderiaceae; genus Polynucleobacter; species Polynucleobacter hoetzingerianus. Next base: position 2,557 of record JAIXPN010000147.1, on the reverse strand, counting down.
GTATCAGTATGGGGCGTAAATCGATCTAAAGCCAGCAGAAGCTGCTTCTAAAGACCCCTTTTGTAAATAGGTCATAAAATACCCTCAACTTACCAACTCGGTTCAGAAAGGATTCCATTACCATGAGTGATACGCAAGCCAAGATTAAAGAAATTGTGACGAGCCATCCAGTGGTTCTCTTTATGAAGGGTACTGCCCAATTTCCCCAATGCGGCTTCTCTGGAAACGCTATTAATATTCTGCGCGCCTGTGGTTTAGAAACCCTACACACTGTTAATGTGTTTGATGACGAATCGATTCGTCAAGGCATTAAACAATATGCTAATTGGCCGACGATTCCCCAACTTTATGTCAATGGTGAGTTTATTGGTGGCTCAGACATCATGACCGAAATGTACCAAAGTGGTGAACTCAAAAAGTTACTTGGTCTTTGATTTCCTAAAACGAAGAAGCAAAAGCTCACCCTGTGGGCTTGGTCTGGATTAGACTAGGCTCATGTCTGAGCTAAATATCCTGATTATCGTTTTAGCCCTTGGTGCGGCCATTGGTCTAGGTGTTTACGTCCTTCTTCTTCGTGCCAACCAAAAACTAACTCAGTTATCACTAACCGACCAAATCTCTTTGGTGGAATCATTGCGTAATGAGCGCGACCAAGCGATCCAAAATGCTATCCGTCTAGAAGCTGAACTAGAATCGGAACGCAAACAAGTACAACATCGAATTGATTCTCTAAATGAGGCTAAAGAATCCTTAGCGAGCCAATTTAAAAACTTAGCCACTGAAATTTTAGAAGATAAGTCCAAAAAATTTAGCGAGCACAATGCTCAGCAACTTGATGCTCTTTTAAAACCGTTACAAAATAAGTTAACCGAATTTAGAGAACAAGTTAGTAACTCCTATGAAAAGGAATCTCGGGAACGTTTTGCTCTAAAAAATGAGATTGAACGTCTAGCTAACCTCAATCTCAAAATGTCGGATGAGGCAAGGTCACTGACTAATGCTCTAAAAGGGGACTCTAAGATACAAGGTAATTGGGGAGAGCTTGTTCTTGAGTCAATTCTGGAGTCCTCAGGTCTTCGTAAGGGTGAAGAGTACCTAGTTCAAGACAGTCATACACAGTCGGATGGTAGTCGCTTACAGCCAGATGTGATCGTCAAACTTCCAGAAGGTCGACATCTCATTATTGATAGCAAAGTATCCATAACAGCCTACGCTAGGCATACTGAGGCTGAATCGAGTGATCTAGCCGATAAAGAGCTTCAGGCTCATATTCAATCGATTCGACAGCATATTCAGAGCTTATCGGGTAAAAACTATGCCGGAATCTCTGATCTTTCTACTGTTGACTTTGTGTTGATGTTCATTCCTGTTGAGCCAGCCTTTCTGGGCGCCCTTAAAGCAGCACCCAACCTCTATCAGGAGGCTCTCAGTAAGAATATTGTCTTAGTCTGTCCCAGCACCTTAATGGCAACCCTGCGAACAGTGGCTCATTTATGGCGTCAAGATCAACAAAATAGAAATGCAATGGAGATCGCTCGTCAGTGCGCCAATCTGTATGACAAATTTGTGGGTTTTGTGGAGGACCTAGAGCAAATTGGCAAACGGCTCGACCAAGCCCAGTCGAGTTATCACGATGCCTTCAATAAACTGAAATCGGGCAAAGGTAATCTCATTAAAACAGCAGAGAAGGTAAAAGAGTTAGGGGTTAAACCCAACAAGATGATTGCGAGCAACCTTCTTGATACCGAAGAGTAGTTTTTATAAATAAAAAGCCCGCTCTATCTAGCGGGCCTCTCATGCCGAAATACTAAAACAAATTAAGCAGCTTTACGCACTTTAGCAGGAGCAGCGGCTTTCTTTACTTGAGCCAATTGACCTTGAAAAGCTTCAAATGCTTGATCAGCAGATTTCTCAACGGTAGCCATTGCATCTTTGCTGGCTTCGCGGAACTGCTCAAAACCCTGGATAACTGAGTTCATCGATGTTTTGAATGCAGCTACAAATACGTCCGAACCAGCAGGTGCATTTGCGGCTAATGTATTAACCCAATCCTGCATGCCAACTTGAGCTTGCTCTATGCTAGCTTCTACAACGTTCGCAAACTCTTTGCCACTCTCACGCAATACTTTGGTAACTTTACGCTGATGCGCAATAGCTTGGTTACCAGCATCTTGCAAAGAGTCGGCTTGCAACAACTCGGTTACGCTTTTTGGATCTTTGGCGGTCAACACTTGCTGAATGCTCTCTTGAGCATTTAAGAGTGCATTTTTAGAAGCGTCGTAATTTAATTCGACGAGTTTCTGTGCATTCTCAAGAGCGGCCTCGCCCAAAGAAAATACTGTCTCGAGGTTTTTGCTCTGAATTTGCGACAATTTTGCTGTAACTTGATCTTGATTCATGGTTTACTCTCCAATTAAGAAATGTGTTCAATATTGCACTGCACCATATAACTATACCGATATATATGCTGCTTTGCAATATAAATTATTGCTCTGCATCAAAATTTACCATATATTTAAAATAACTAATTAAATCAATTACTTAATAGACATAAACT
>JAIXPN010000082.1 GCA_027486235.1 Burkholderiaceae bacterium | reverse complement strand
GAGGTGGCGGTGTTAAAGGGTCGGATATTTAAAAAGCCGTTCGTACTTTGAATGCTATTGCCTGTCCCCGCCAAGGACATGGTGTCTGAGACCAAGGTAATCGTGCCGCCGTTGGCGTTGATCGATACATTGCCAGCTGATAAATCAATTAATCCAGTATTTGCACGACTAGATTGCAAGCTAACCCCTAAAGTGGTTCCGCTTATCGCACTTAAATTAGTCCAAGCTCCAAGATAAGCAACACCCCCCGCTTGCACTGTAAATTGGCCAGCAGTGTTGTTTACCCCCTGGTACTGAATAAATCCATTCAAATTAGAGCTTGTGCCATAGGTACCGGCAAAGCAGCTTGAGGTGCTTGCGGTACAGCTCGCAGCCTGCTGCAGAATCAGTGGGCTTGTAAATGCAAATGGGGAAGCACTACTGCCGCCAAGAAGATTAATATTGCCGGTTTGTAGCGATGACCCAACAGTAATACTTGCAAATCCGTCTTTAAAGACTGAGTTAACGCCACTCCATAAGGACCCCGGAAGAGAAACACCGCAGCTGACCGCAGTTGTACTGTTTGCGCATGACGTGGTGTTTATGCCGATGGTGCGAGTCGCTGTCAAAGGCATTAATTGCAAGCTACCAGTCAAGGTACTTGACCGAATTTGTGCACCGTTAGTAAATACGAAGTTATCTGCTTGCAAGACCAAAGTGAAGGACAACACATCAAGATTGCTTAGCGCGCCAAAGGTAATTGTTCCGGTCGTTGCAGTTGTAACCGTTAGGTTGGTATTGCGGGATAAAGTGATTGCCGCATTCCATGTTTGATTACCGGTTGTGCTAACACCACCACCCAAGGTGAGCGCTCCAGCGGTGACATTGGTGCTAGTTAATGCGGTGGTACCACCAATGAGTCCATTAAATGTCGTATTTGCCACCCCTGAATTCGTGGTTAGAGCAAAGGCACCGTTGATGGTATTGCTAAAGGTAATCGCGCGATTCGCAGTATTTACAGTCGTAGCTGCTGCCAAGCTAACTGGGGCGGCAAACTGAATGGATGCAGGATTAGTGGTGCCAGTCGTGATAGTTCCAGATAAGGAAATCGCACCGGTTTGACTACTGGTTCCAAGAACAAAGCCAGCGAACTTACCACCATTACCAAAAATAGAATCACTACCATCCAGGATGCTTGAGGTAATGGTCAATGTTTGACCGGTAACACCAACACCAATAGTATTGGCTGCTGAGTAAGGTGCCAACGTTAAGATACCACCGGCACTATAGATACGATTGAAGCTCGCATTGTAAGTACCAGTGGCTGGCACAAGTGCTGTGTTACTGATGAGCGCAATATTTCCACCGGCGCCATTGAGCACGATCGTACTCGTGACCCCAGTTGCCATATCAATGGCCGCTGAACTTAGCGAGATATTGAGTTGATTACTACCGGTCGGGGCAATCGTGCTGCCTGAAGCTAGGGTGATTTTGGTTGGAGCGATCACATTGAATACGCCCGAACCGACTACAGCCCCGCTGTAGTTAACAACTCCAGCAATGTTCACAGATCCACTATTTTGAATCGTGAGTGGTGATAAATACGTGAAGGTCGTCGCATTGACACCCACGGTGATCAGGCCTGAGACGCCTGAACCTCCAACCGTGATCATGCTAAAGCCGTCTTGAAATACCTGATTACCTGCGTTAGACCAAAAGCTGGTTGTTGGTAAAGTCCATGTTCCACTTCCCCCACCAATCCCAATTGTGGTAGTGAGTGTATTGGGCAATATTTGTAAGGCGCCCCCAGTGCTCTGAATCTTTTGACCATTACCGGCAAGACCCGATAGGGAATCGGTTTGAATGAGGATGGCACCGCCTTGACCATTAATTGTTTTATTTGTTCCCAGAGTAATTGCACCTGCCAGCGTACTAGCAGAGATCAAGGACAAACTAGTATTCGCATTGGCACCAGTAATGTTTTGCACACTAATGAGTCCGGTCGTCGCAGAGTTACGAAGCACAACAGAACCGGTCACAGTGATATCGCTGTTATAGGTTTGAGTACCTGCTGTGGTGATATTGGCAGCGATACTGGTTGCACCAGTCACCGTCAAACCAGTCAATGCAGTTGTTGATCCTATCGCAGCATTGAAGTTAACCCCAGCATTACTGAGTGTCGAACTAATACTTAATGCCTGAGCACCATTAATCGATCCATTAAATGTAACTGCACCATTTGTCGCGTTGAGCGTGGTGGCTGCTGTTGTTAGAGTTATTGGACCGTTATAGGTTTGGGGGCCGGTCGTAGCGAAGGTTCCACCTGCAAACGTAACTGGGGTATTGGCTGCGGTCACAATACCGGCTAGTCCGGTCCAATTAGAATTAATCGTGATACCACCTGTCATCGCGATCGTGAGTACGTTACCACCGCCAACGATTCCGGCACTTGCCAAGCTAAATGCGCTATCGATAAGTGAGACGCTAGCCCCTAAGGTGATTGGGCCGCTAAAGGTTTGACCGGCTGTGGTGGTTATGTTTCCATTGATTGTTTTTGTGCCGGTTGCACCCGATAAAGTGATTGTCGATGGAGGGGCTTGGCTTCCCACGGGTCCGCCCAACCAAACTGAGCCATTCCCAGCGCTAACAGTTACGCTTTGTGCTCCGCTTGTCAACGCATTGAGAGCACCATTAAAACTAATGGTCGAACCAGTAAGCGCTGTCGAGGCAAAAGTGGTATTTACACCTAAGACAACAGGGGTGTTATAGGTTTGTGCATTCACAGTGCTGATATTGCCGCCGGTGCTTGTTACTCCCGTCCCGGAGATGGTCAAACTCGCAAGCGCTGTGGTAGCCCCCACTGTACTGCCAAAGACGACGCCGCCACTACCAGTACTAATAGTCAAATGTTGCGCGCCAGCAGCAAGACCATTAATGGTTGAATTAAAACGAATTGGTGCATCGGTTGACGCTAAGGTCGCAGTACTGCCCGATGCGACACCAATCACCGTTGCGCCAGCATAAAACTGAGTACCGGTCGTTGTCACACTGCTATTTAGACTATTCGTTCCGGTGGCGTTATCCATTAAATAGGCTAATGGAGTCGTGCTGCCCACGCCACCACTAAATGTGGTTGCCGCCCCACCCGCTAAGGTCAGGCCTTGTGCGCCGGAGCTACTCGCATTAATCGAGCCAATGAAGTTCATGGTTCCGGCGTTGGCAGTCAGTGTGCGATCACCACCTAAAACCAATGCTGAGTTATATGTTTGGCTAGATGTGCTGAAGATGTCTGCGTTTAGAACGGTTCTACCGGTTGCTGTAATGCTCGTAATTGGAGTTACACCGCCAATCAGTTGATTGATGTTGCTCACACCATTAGCGCCTGATGCACTCAAGGTCAAAGCCTGGGCACCGTTAACAGTGTTACTTAAATTTAGAGTAGCGCTTGCTCCAGTAACACTTAACGAGGTTGCTGCACCCAAATTCACTGGGGTATTGATGGTCAAACTATTAATGGTGGTCATGGCAGCGTTCAATGTTGCCAAGCCAGTACCATTGAGCGTCAAGGATGATAAGGCGCGAGTATTTCCGATAAGTCCGTAATTTAAGTTACGTACGCCTTGATTTACAGTCAGCGCAAAATTACCTCCTGGAGCACTATTGATCGAAGAGGTATTGACAAACCATGTGTTGGGTCCAACGTTGAGAACACTGTCAGCACTCAAGAGGACTGAGCCACTTACATAACCTAGGGTATTAACTACACCAGAAAGATTGGCAACCGAACTTGAAATCCAGTTGACACCGCCATCAAAGGTAGCTGGGGCTAATGCGGTACCGCTAATTGATGAGCTTGTGGAATAGATGTTCAAAACGGTTGTGACGCTACCAATACTGTAGAACGTATTAATCGTAGCCGTGTTGGTCAGGTTGGCATACCACTGTACGGCCACATTACCAGCACTTGGTGTATTGGCACCGATATTCATTTGATTGTTATTAATCAAACTACCGACCCCAGCAACGTTCCCTAAAAATACGGAATTACCGCTAGTATCACCAGGCGCAATATTGAGCGTTCCATTATTGGTTAAGGAAGCACCGGCCGCAAACTGAACATAGCGCGCTGAAGCCGTAGTGGGAGCAATTGTCATCACGGCATTTGGAACAATCACCAAATTACTTCCGATCGTTGGTGCTGTTGATGACCATGACGATGCGGTTGCTGCAGTTGCTACTGTATTTGCAACAATAACATTGGCATCACCCGTAAAATTAATTGAGCCGGTTCCAGCGCCAGTCATTAAGCCACTGCTCCAGGACATGCCATTAATGGTTAGGGTGTTTCCAGTATTCACCGTAATCGTGCCCCCGGCCATTCCAAGGTTATTAATCGTAGCTCCCGAACCCGTCAGATTAAACAAGGTGCCAACATTATTCAAAGACACCGTCTGCTGAGCTCCGCTGGTATTCAGTCCTTGTGCAGAACTGATCACGGCTCCATTGAGAAGATTGATGGTGCCCAAGAAGCCAGTCGTTGAACTCCAAAACACATCGTCATCAAAAAAGGAGTTGCCACCGATGCTGCCGGTTTGACCGGTTGGCGTAAAGATACGAATGAGACTGCTATTGTTTTGGGCATAGCCATTGGCATAGGCTCTAATCGTGCCACCCAGATTGTTGACAACCGTATCAAGGCGTACCTCGACATAACCATTGCTATTACCAGTACCAGTGGTAGGTCCAGCAATGATCGTGCCAGTGTTATTGAGCACTCCGGTGCCGCTACTGTTGTTTACACGAATGTAGGTCCAGTATGAGGGGGTATTCCATGGTGTGAAGTAAATCGTGCCGTTATTGGTAAGCGCTCCACTAGCACCCACAAAGAGATTGGTCCAGGTACTATAAGTATTGGAGAGGATCGAAAGGGTTGCGCCACTGGCGACCGTTAAGTTCCCGTTTAATGTTGGGGCGCCGCCAGTAGCTCCAGTGCTTGCTACACCGCCATTGGTTGTAATCGTGCCGTTTGTCCCGGTCACTACAAACGATGCGTTGCTACCGGTACTAATAACACCGTTTGTCCAGTTCAGACCATTTAAGGTAATGGTGGCCCATGATCCTGTTGTTAAAGTGCCGCCAACTAAATAAGGATTGACCAAGGTTGCGGTCACCGGCGAACCGGACACGCCGCTGGCTGTCGTGACCGTGGTGCTGCCATCAATCTTCAGACCAACTGTACCCGGCCCTTGTGCTGCACCCACAACTGCACCATTCGCAATTTGAATGGTACCAAGATAGTTGGTCGTTGTGTTCCATGTGACATTGCCATCAAAGAAGGAGTTACCACCGATGATCGCGGTCTGCCCTGTAGGCGTGTAGATATTAACGACGCTACTATTGTTTTGCGCATAGCCATTCGCGTAGGTTGCAATCGTACCGTTATTGACATTGGTATCGGGATAAATAGAGACATTAATCAAGCCATTGGCGTTACCAGCGCCAGTAAGCGGGCCAGCAATCATCGTGCCACTGTTATTAATAATTGCAGATGCGACCGTACCGGTAAAGACTGCATTTGGATTACTCAGAGTGACATAAGTCCAGTACGAGGGAGTGTTCCATGGCGTGAAGTAAATCGTGCCGGCATTATTTAATACGGCCGTTCTATCAAATCCCCAATAGGTTTGATGAGTATGTGTATTAGGGGTCACAGAGAGTGTTGCGCCACTCACAATATTGATCGTGCCAGCTAGGGTTGGTGCGCTAGAGCCCCAGGTTGTACTTGCCGTAGTGGCTAGGGTGGCGTTGGCATTGGTAACCACTGTGCTACTACCAGTTAAGCTCACAACTCCATTCCCTACCGAAGTAATAACACCATCGGTCCAATACAAACTATCGGCGTTGATCGTTGTGCCGTTGGCGGCGCTGAGTGAGCCACCACTCATCCGTGGGCTATTGAGGGTCACACTACCAGTGACGGTAGTGAAGCGGGTGCCGGTCACAAATAAGGAGTTTGTTTGTTGCGCTGCGGTCGCCGTGACCCCCTGCGAAGAGCGAACAACAGTGCCGTCGGCAATATTTACGGTTCCGTAATAGTTAGCACTTGCATCCCAAAATACTTTGTCATCAAAGAAGGAGTTGCCACCGATGCTGCCGGTTTGACCGGTTGGCGTAAAGATACGAATGAGACTGCTATTGTTTTGGGCATAGCCATTGGCGTAGGTGTTAATTACACCGCTGTTATTGTTGAAAATAAGGTTCAGCGACCCCTGAATCAGACCATTACCGTTACCAAGCCCGCTGGTAGGTCCCACGAATAAAGTGCCATTGTTGTTGAGTTGTGCTGTAAAGCCTGGGCTCAGTAAGGATACATAGGACCAGGCTGCACTCGTGCTGACAGGTGTCAAATATATGGAGCCATTATTGTTAATGACTGCAGCAGCCCCGAGATTAAAGTAAGTCCAAACACCAGTGGTATTTGGTGTGATTGAGAGTGCCGCACCAGCCGCAATCGTAAGGGCGCCATTTAAGGTGGGTGAAGATGCTGAGCTAATCGTTGCAAAAGCCGTATTACCATTGACCGTCAATTGATTAGCAGTACTGTTTAAGATTAATGGCGCATTGCTTGCGGTTGTGATTAATCCACCACGCATAACAAGATTGCCATATAAATTAGTTGTAGCACTAGTGGTTAATAGGCCACCAGCACGGTTAATCAAATCTTGAGTAACGCCCCATGAAGAGGTAATCGATCCGGCCAGCGTGAGAGAGCTACCGTTTTGCCAAACAACGCCGCCATCGGTAATGGATCCAGTCGTCATAGTGGCGCTAGCGCTATACATGTTCACAACCGTACTGCTGTTCATAACGGTTGCGAAGGTAGCCCCATTGTTCTGCAGCGTGGAATAAAAAGCAAAATCTGCCCAGTAACCATTTTGTGCACCGGCTCCATACTGCGAAGCAAAATAGATGAAGCCGTTGTTGACAATAGAACCAGTTCCCGTACCGCCCAAGTTCATATAACTTGCCGCATTGTTGCCTTGAAATGGCTGGAAAAAGATTGTTCCGTTGTTTACCAGTCTGCCATTGGCGCCAGTGAAGTTAAAGAAGGTCCACGCCCCACTCGCATTGGGCGTAATCACTAATTGCGCAGAACTGGGAATAGTAATCTGACGACCCAAGGTAACCGTTGCGCTTGGTGTAATCGTGTTATCAAGACCACTCAAGGTCAAAGCACCATTCCCCGTTGTGGAGATGGTTCCCGAGGTCCATGTAAATGCCCCGCTCACCGTAATGTTGGCGTTTCCAGTTAATGTGCCAGAACCGCTCACCGACAAGGATGTCATGGTTACTGCTGCCAAATTATTTGTGAGGTCGCTATTAAGGGAAACGTTTGCCCCAGTTCTCAGAGTTACGCCGCCCGAGAAAACTTGCGTACCTGTAGTGCTCACTCCATAGGTTAAATCGGTCTGACCGCTGATTGTTACGCTGGCTAGTTTTGTGTTACCGCCCAAGATGCCATTTACATACAAGACCCCAAGACCTTGATTGATGGTGAGAGTTTGACCACCAATACTCGAGCCATCCAAAGAAGTATTAATACTAATATTGGCATCGGTTGATGTAAGTGCAAGAGAGCTTGCTAATGTGACGGCACCCGTCCAACTCTGAACACCATTGGTATTAATGTTAGCCGCCAGGCTTGTCGGTCCAGTGACGGTCAAGCCTGTCAATAGCGAAACACCGCCGACGATGCCATTAAAGCTCACGCTTCCACCGGTTGCTGAGCCTGTGGTCGCCGTTAAGGTGAAAGGTCCATTGACCGTTGACCCAAAACGAATCGGAGAGGATGTCGTTGTAATGGTAGTGTTACCCATTAACGATACTGAACCATTGAATATGGCGCCAATTGAATTTGCTGGACCATTAAGAGTCAAACCACCTGTAATCCACACCGGCGTGGATGCTGAGGTGGTCAATGATTTCAAGTTAAGCCATAAAGCTCCATCGATAGGGAAATAACTAGCGCTAGTGAGGTTAATTACTAAATCAAGCGACCCCCCGGTCACTTGATTTCCGGAGGGTGCCAAAAGCAGATTGCCAGCGTTGATGGTAATTAATGAGCCGGTAGCAGGAGCTGCAAGTGTTAAGGCCGAGCTCACCACAAAATTACCAGCCACTGTTACATTACCCCGCAAAGTAGTTGCGCCTGTGCCGTTCTCAATAAGGTAGGCAAGCGGCGTAATACCGCCAACAGTTTGGTTCAGGGTGGTGGTGCCGCTGCCATTATTAATCGTCAATCCTTGGGCATTAGCGCTTGTCGCATTCACCTGAGCTAAGATCACCGCTGAGTTTGTGGTATTCAGACTCGTGTGATTGCTCAAACGAATAGCGCTATTGAATGTTTGTGCGCCGCTCGTGGTGATCACACCACCCCCAAATTGCATTGCACCAGTTATTGTTAATGCGCTTAGAGGGGTTGAAGTTCCGATTGAATCACCAATTACAATCGTTTGCGTAGGATTTACGGTAGAGGCAGCGATATTCATGGTGAGTGCAAATGCACCATCAATCGTTCCAGTAATACTTAAGTTATTAACGCCTGAGGTTTTGGTCAGCGAAGTTGCCGCAGCCAGAGTAACCGAGCCGGTATACATTTGCTCATTGGCAGTTGAAACATTCCCAGTGAGTGTCGTATTTCCAGTAACGTTAAGAGCTAAGAGCGGGGTTGTAGCACCGACCGCTGCACCAAAAATTACTGGATTCCCAGAAGTATTTTGAACGGTGAGTCCCTGAACCCCACTAGTTGTGGCATTTACAGTATTGGCAAAACGAACTTGAGCGCCTGAAGTGAGAACTGCCAATGTTGTTGTTGGATTAGCGGTTCCAGTCAGAACAATTGGGCCACCATAATTTTGATTATTACCAGTGCTAATGGTACTACCTGCAGATCCAAGCAGATTGATCTGCCCAGTTCCAGTAATGTTTAGATTGGATAAAGCGCGCGTTAAGCCAACCGTTGCATTAAACGTAACCGCATTGGCAGCATTTGCAATGGTTAGATTTTCTTCATATGTAAGCGAAGTGCCATTAATTACGCCATTGAAGACGATGGCACCGGTTGTTGTTAATGTTTTTGTACTTACCTGCGCATTGTTATTGAAAATCGTAATAGCGCTGTTCCAGGTTTGGGCTGCACTACTAATTGAATTACCAAGAACTGTAGGGCCTGTAACTGTCAGTGCTCCAATTGCGGTAGTCGAACCAATCGCACCATAGAGATTAATGGCGGCATTTCCAGAATTACCTGCGTTCAAGCTTAGTGCGAAAGCCCCATCCACTCTTCCATTGAAAGTAATTGGGTTATTAGTCGTCGCGAGCGTACTAGCGCCGATTAAGACAATGTCTGCTTGATAGGTTTGAGCACCCGGGGTAGTAAAGTTACCGGTCAAGCTAATACTAGCCCCTGTCCCAGTAGCAAAAGAGCCTAAGTTAATCCATCGGGCACCATCAATCGTGGGACGAGTATAGGTTCCAATGTTCGAGAAATTGATTCCGCTGGAGTAGTTGAGGCCAGATACGCCATCCACCTGCACACCCGAACCAGCAAACGTGAAACTATTTCCACTGAAAGTAGTATTTGCTGCTAGGGTAACTCGGTTGGTATAGGATTGCGCCCCCGTTGTAGAGACGTTACCGGTGAGTACTGTATTTGTTGCGGTTGAGTTGACCGATAAGGATCCTAATGGATTTGCTTGGCCAATTGATCCACTAAAAACTACACTGCCAGAACCCGCATTGATCGTTAAACTGACAGCGCTTGGATTGCTTGCCAGCTCATCTATATTTCCGGAAAAAGTAATATTGCCATTCGCGCTAGCCAAAGTGTAATTTGTACCAATCAAAACATTGGCCACAGGGGTAGCATTGGATCCGCTATTTGCACCAGAACCTCCAAAGACCATGCTGCCACCAAAGCTTGTAATTCCGCCCGTGCCGCTCAAGACAATTGTTTGTGCATCGGAGTTGTTCACACCGGCATACATCGCCACATTTAATGGTGCTGAGGCTGCACCAGTAATCGTGCCGTAGTGGTAAATGCTACCAAAAGCATTGAGCGTGAGAGTAGTTGCAGAGCCACTTGTTTTCGAAATCGTGGCTTGATTGTCAATATAGATACTACCGGTTCCGGTATTGCTGCCACATGTTCCAAAGGTTGTGGTGCAATTTGCGTTAGTCACGCTAATGGTGACGTTTGAGGTATTTAATGCGGTCGACAGTAAGTTTGCTGTCATTTGGGTAATGGTTAAATCGGATGGGTCGATCAGCCACATACCACCCCGACCTGCATTAATCGAGGCAAGAAGGCTTATGGTGTGGCCTGAGGTTTCGATAAAGCCACCGCTACCCTCTCCACCAGTACCGGAGCTATCAAGGATAGAGGCTGCATCAATAGCGGTGTAGCTCGAGAATGGAATCGTGTGCGTATTAGCATCATTTCCTAAATAGATAATTCCACCGGAAGAGCCATTAGCAAAGATCTGTGAACTACGAATTAAAGTCTGGTCATTGGCACTAATAGAAATCGTACCGCCACGACCCGCACTACCATTGGTTTGTACCATGGCATCGGTCAAAACGACATCACCATTCGCCACAATGCGAATGGACCCACCGGAATGACCATTCGCCATTAAGGTGCTTGACATGTGAATGAAACTACCAGATAAATCAACCACCCCACCCGGCCCATTATTGCCATTGGCTTGGATCAAAGACCCATTTTGGGTGTTGATCTGTGGGGCATTGAAGTAAATACTGCCACCGGTGGTGCCATTGGCAAGAACTTCTGCGCTATTTGTTACTGTGATCTGTGAAGATGCCAATAAATTGATCACATTACTGTGTGCATTGGCAATGTTGGCATCATTAGCAGCAATCGTGGCGTACACAATCTCATTGAGATTGAGTGTGTTGTTCTGTTGAGTGAGGTATTGCGGTAGATCTTCACGTCGAACGATGGTGCCATTGATCGTGAGTGTGTTCGATGTTGTATTCGTTGATGTATTTGTGTTTGTGTTTGTGTTGCTTTGTGAAGTACTCAAGCGTCCTGAGATGTAGAGCGCTTGCGCTAGGAGTTCAATCGCTGCGCGAGTGTTGTTGTTACTGTTTGCACTGCTTGTGTTGTATGCACCACGGGCATTGATATTACCGTTCGCGTAAATCGTTTGGGCTTGCACGGTCACTTGATTGACATCGATGCTGGTACCCACATTCAGATACGCAATCGAGCTATTGATGATGACGTTTAAGTTTGCACCACTGATATTGGCATTGAGATTAAAGATGCCTGATGCTGTGAGTGTGAGTGTGGTGAGCGTCGTACCTTCTTTGAGGATATCTGCCCCAGAAGCTAGCGTTAAGCTACCCGAGCCGTTTTGGGTACAGCTACCCAGGCTTGGGCAGGTATTGCCGTTTACCGCAATACTCACGTTGTTGTTCGTTAAGGCAGCTGAAATGACGTTTGCCGCAGTGCGATCAAGGGTGAGATCAATTGGATCTAAGAGCCAGCGTCCGGCTTGACCCTTGGGTGCTTGGGTTTGTACGGTAAAGGTTTTACCGAGCAGCACTTCGCCTTTAGAGCTCGTCTCAATAAAGCCGCCGTGACCACCTTGTTTACCACCGAGTGCTTGTAAGAGTCCTGCGACTGCAGTTTTAGTCTCACTCCAAATCACAATCGAGCCACCGTTACCGGTGTTCGTCGCAGAGGCATTCACCCGTGCACCACTTTCAATGGTGACGGTCTTCGCCATTTGTTTAGCATCACTCGTTGCTTGTGCTTTCGCGAGAGCTGCGGCTTGCAATTGATCCAGGCGCGAGGTTTGTGTTTGAGATTGGGTTTGTGTTTGAGTTGGTGATGCAACAGCAATAGCAGTGTTGTTCGCAGTGTTATTGATCGCTGCACTGGCTAACTGTGTTTGCAGTTGCGTTTGCAGTTGTGTTTGAATCTGCACTTGTGGTGCGCTAGTGACATTGGTCGCAATGGTTTTACCGACACCGATTTCAATCTGACCACCACCGGCTTTACCTGTTGCTGCTGTGACTGAGTTAGATGCCAGAGTAATCGTCTCACCAACGATATTGATTTGACCACCGGTACTGTTCTCACCCTTGCCATTGGCGATTACTTTACCGGCTTGGGTGACGTTGGCAGCAACAAGTTCGATCACGCCGCCGTTATTAACTACTCCACTGGCTGCGATCCGACCAGTATTGCGGATAACGGAGTTCATGAGGTTTTGAGCGGATCCAGCAGCAACAATAATCAGGCCACCTTTGGTCTCCACCACCCGTTTGTTCTCAATCAGGGCGTTGTAGGCGGCCTTATCAATAGTGATGCTAATGAGCTGGTCGCCCCGGAAATCCAGGGTAATTTGCTCCCCAGCGGCCATGGCAATGGTGTTGTTGGGCCCCTTTTGGGCCAATAAATAGCCCTCATTACGGACTTCAGGCGCCAGGAGAGCGATATAGCCATTGGGGTCGTTGGCGGTGATCTTGCCTTGGTTGACTACCGCGCCCTTGCCATTGCCAGCGAAAGTGGCTTTGCCTTCCATAAATGCTTTATTGGCAATATCCATTGTTGTTGCCACCACGGCGGCCGCATTGACTTCTGCGCCACGACCAAATGCCACGCCATTGGGATTTACAAAAATGACCTGGCCATTTGCGCGCACTGCTCCATCAATCATTGATGGAGTTGCACCAGTTACGCGATTGAGTGTGACGGAATTATTGTTCGGTTGATGAAAGTTCACTTGCGCATTGCTGCCAACATTAAATGAATCCCAATTAATCACCGCGCGTTGTGATGTTTGATTAATGTTCATCGTTGCCGATGTGGCATTCGATGTTTGCGAAATGGTGGCTGATCCTGCAACAACGTGTCCACCAGTTGGAAGTGTGTTTGGATTATTTTGCGCGAGCGTCGTCTGCGCATGAAAGACACAGAACATCACTATCGTCGCAATCGGTTTACGACGGTCTTTTGATCTGCACATCCATGCGTTCTGTATCTTCGATACATCGAGGAGCAATAAGCTCTTCAGAACGTTTTTCACTCACCCAACCAAGTCATTAATTACCAACAGAAATTGTATTAATTTGGGCTAACTTAGTGATTAGCCGTAGGGCTAATTTTGGGGGTATTTATGCCCCCTTTTTTAGGAAAAATGACTAAAACACGTAACTTGCAGTCAGCCAAGCACGTGGATTGGTGCTGGTACCGTCTGTATTTACAGATTGGCCTGTGTTGCTATACAGGGGATTATTTCCAACTTTCCATGCAACCATTGCACCTAAATTCCAACCCTCGTAGTTCCAATTTGCACCAACACCTGCACCCATTAATGAGTACGTATTGTTTGCATTGGTTAAGCCTTTTACTAAGTTGTAGGTATTAATATTTTTGTATTGCTGCACAATTCCAGCATCAAAGAAAATGCTCGCCATCACCCGTTGTGGAAATTGATGACGTAATTCAACGGTTGCTAAACCACCTTGCGATCCTGGACTCTGTGCAACTGGATATGCACGCACCGCATAAGGACCACCCAAATAAAATTGTTCAGCAGAATTTAAATCGGTCGAGGCAAGCTGACCTGATACAGATGCATAAAGCGTGGTTGAGCCATCGGCACTCGCCTGCTGATTACGGTTCAAACTAAAGCTTGTTTTTGTGAAATTCGCTGGGGTGAAAATACCGTAATTATTTGCCACTCCTCGATTGGTGATGTCTAAATAACCTGCCGTTACCGTTACCGAACCAGCAGTTATTCCACCCCCCAGAAAACCGTCTAAATGGTTACCAGATAAGCCTGCGCTGAGATTTTTGATGTTGTAGCTACTCTGGACGGTATTGGTAACAAGCTGTTTATTGTTATAACTTTTAATGTCATAGTTCAGGCTGGCATTGAGATTGGTGCCGCGCGCTCGAATTAAGGGATAAGCAGCGCTTAAGCCAGTAGTCCAGGCATCGCCGGTGCTTCCATTAGTAGCGTAATTGCTAACGTTTTTATAGTTCAGGTAAGTTCCGGTAACGCCCACACGCAGACCACTGGGATGAATCGGCAATGAGTAATTTCCTTGAACGTATTGTGAGCCCTCAGAATAGATTGCATTCAACCCAACGGTATCACCAATACCCGTTGGATTGAGGTAGTTAAAACCGACAACCCCTTGATTGGCACCCGTCGTTCTACTACCGTAGTTATTCAGTTCTCCGCGGGCATTCCAGTTTCGCTTTGGGGGTGACATGAGAACGCGCACATTGGTCTCGCCATCCTTATCACCCTGCTCAAGAGTACTTTTCGCAAAGACGCCTGGCACTTCATTTAAGAGGATCAAGGCCTTCTCTAGAGCCTCGGTATTTAAAGGGTCTCCGGGGGGATTGGCATAGGTAATGTACTCGGCCGCTCGCTCTTTACTAAAGCGAACTGCGCCATCCGGTGTATCAATCAAGACCTTGCCTAATTTTGCTTCGGTCACCAAAATCCGCACTACGCCATCTGCAATTTTTTGGGGTGGAACAATCGCTTGAACTGTGAATCCTGCTTTGCGATACAGTGCCACGATCGCATCGCACGCTCTTTGCAAATCATCAAATGTAATGGGTGTGTTTGTCCAGGGCTTCAATACATTTTGTACATCTTTTTCCGGAATTGTTTTAACGCCCTCTAAAACAAATTGCTTCACCTCAAACTGAATCTCACCCGCCTTAGGTTTGCTTGACTCTTTTTTTTCTTCTGGTTTTTGCGGTTCGGGTAGAGGTGCTGGTGATGGCAGCGGTAACTCTCTTTGTAATTGTTGCTGTAAAGCACCTGCATCAACTTGTGCAAAACTCACTTGAGAATAGATGGTTGCAACTAGGCAAACACCAAGGCTGCGATATAGAAATTGTGGGTTTGGTAAAAATGACATTTCGGGTCAGTGAATGGTCTGCCACCCAAAATGGTGAAACAGCGCTAAGCCATGAATTTAATGACTTTATTCCACAAGAGATATTAGCCATATAGCTAATATCTTGGGTAGCAGTAGGACTCCGGGCTAAGCTAAGTCTTTTGCCAACAACTCTTCCCAGCGCATCATCGCGCGGGCTAGTTGATCTTCGATAACAGTGAGCTCGCCTTTTAGAGCGATCACGGCCTGCGCCTCACCTTTGTAGAGCTCAGGATTTGCCAATTGCTCACTCAGAAGCAATTGCTTCGCTTCAAGTTCCTCAATCTGCTGGGGCAGTTTGTCTAACTCTGCCCTCTCTTTATTGCTCAACTTACTCTTGGTGACATTTGGTTTTATCTCTGACTTACTCTCAGGTTTTTTATCTTCTTTACTAGCTGTTGGTTGGGTAGAAGCTACGGCATTGGCTTCTGAGTACTCATCAAATCGTTTCTTTTGAATCCGGTAGTCCTCGTAACCACCCTCATACTCTTGCCATTTACCAGCGCCCTCGTAGGCAATCATGCTGGTCACCACGTTATCGAGGAATGTGCGATCGTGACTGACTAAAAAGACGGTACCGGTGTAATCCTGTAAGAGTTGCTCTAGAAGATCGAGTGTGTCGATATCCAAATCATTGGTGGGTTCATCGAGCACCAAAACGTTAGCGGGCCTCGCAAAGAGTCGGGCGAGCAATAAACGATTACGCTCGCCACCCGATAAGGTTTTAATGGGAGAGTTGGTGCGCTCGGGCGCAAATAAGAAATCGCCCAAATAACTCTTCACGTGCTTGCGATTGCCCCCAATCTCAATCCACTCACTGCCAGGGCTAATGAAGTCCTCAAGCGTAGCCTCTAGATTTAAACCTTCGCGCATCTGATCAAAGTAGGCGACCTCAATTCGGGTACCCATGGTCGCCACTCCAGAGTCTGGCTCGATGCTTCCTAAAATTAATTTGAGTAGAGTTGTTTTCCCTGCGCCATTGGGGCCCAAGAGTCCTACCTTATCGCCGCGCAAAATGGTCGCCGTGAAATTGTGCACGATCGGTTTTTGATAGGACTTGCTGATCCCCTGTAGATCAGCAACGATCTTGCCACTGCGCTCACCGGCCGAGATCGATAGTTTGATTTGACCCATCTCGTTGCGGCGCTGTGCACGCAGAGCCCGTAACTTTTCAAGGCGGGCAACACGTCCCACACTTCGGGTTCGCCTGGCTTCCACGCCCTTGCGTACCCAGACCTCTTCTTGCGCTAGTAATTTATCGGCTCTGGCGTTCGCTAATGCCTCCGCATTAAGTTCATCGTCTTTAACAAACTCGTAGCGACTGTAGTTACCGGGGTAGCTGCGCAGGATCCCGCGATCAAGTTCGACAATGCGGGTTGCCACATGATCTAAAAAGGCGCGGTCATGGGTGATGAAAACGATCGCGCCCGTATAAGTATTTAAGAGCTCTTCTAACCACTGAATCGAATCAACATCCAAATGATTGGTGGGCTCATCCAGCAGCAAAACATCGGGCATGGTGACTAAGGCTTGCGCCAGGGCAACACGTTTTTTAGTTCCCCCCGAGAGTTGGGCAATCGTCTGCTTCGCATCCAGATGCAAGCGATCTAAGCTCTCACTGACGCGCTGCTCCCAGTTCCAACCCCCTTGCGCATCAAGTTGCGATTGCAGCTGATCTAAGCGCTCATGATTAGCCTCATCCCACTCGCCCTCCGAGAGCGCTTCGTATTCTTCTCGTAAGGCTTTAACGGCGGCTATGCCCTCTGAAGCTGCCTCAAAGACGGTATGGTTGTTTTGTAAGATCGGTTCTTGGGCGACGTAGGCAATACGTAGGTTCTGCTGATACTGTAAAAGGCCATCATCGAGCTTCTCAAGCCCTGCCAAAATCTTTAAGAGCGATGACTTTCCAGTGCCATTGCGACCAATGAGACCAATGCGCTCACCGTTTTCTAGAGCAAGCGCTGTGCAATCGAGTAATGGCACATGACCAAAGGCTAGTTTTGCGTCGGTGAGTGTAATGAGCGCCATTAGTTCACCGCTCTCTTGTTGTGAACCAAACTCGATGCACTAGCTAAGGGAAGAAACAAACTGTGTCCCTGATGAGTGAGACTCATAAATCCATGGTGCTTATAAAACTCTATTGCATGTTGATCTTTTGCATCCACAATCAATGCAAATGCGGTGATCTCAGAACGACAGGCGCGGATGAGTGCATCCGCCAATAAGGCAGCACCAAGTCCTTTACGTTGATGGTTCAGGTCCACAGCCAGCCTACCCATACGAACTGCAGGTACGGCTGCATAGCGGGGCAATTTCTTTTGAATAGCGCTAGGCAGTTGATCCAATAAAACCGATGCAGAGGCCAAGGTGTAATAGGCTAATAGTTGTCTTTGTGAGCTCAGCGCCACAAAACAAGCACTCACCCTCCGTCGAATATCTTGGGAAGCCTGCTCCCGAATATAGCGGTCTAGGTGATTGGAGCCACTTTGAAAGTGCTCACGACTTATCGCCGAATCAAATGGAACAATAGTCAGCGGCACAGGATTAAAACGCGCTGGACTTTAGTAATTTTTGGCGGCGCTCAAATGCTTTCTTTAAAGCTGCGTTTGGTTTAGCAGGCTCCATCAACGCATTTACAAAGCGTGTTTGATTCTCTTGGTTTAGACGAATAATCTCAGACTGCTCAATCGCAGCAACAGCCGCCTCTTGGACTGCAGAAACAATGAAGTCGGTCATCGTCCGTCCCTGTAGCTCTGCCGCACGCTTCAGTAAGGCATGCAAATCATTACTAATGCGTGCCTCAAGGCGGGCAACGGATGGGGCAGGTACAGAAGTAAGAGATCGAGTGCTAGGCATATTTAAATTATACGGCACTTTGCCGTATAATGAGCGATTAGTGTTGTGGTCTTCACCATTCATTCTGTAGGCTGTTTATCAATAATTCTTCCACTCCATCTCTAAACGATTCGGTTCTTGCCGAAGTCGCGCGCCGGCGCAGTTTTGCCATCATCTCGCACCCCGATGCGGGTAAGACGACGCTTACCGAAAAATTACTCCTCTACGCAGGTGCGATTCAAATTGCGGGGAGCGTGAAGGCGCGTAAAGCAAGTCGTCATGCCACGTCTGACTGGATGGAGATTGAAAAGCAGCGCGGCATCTCGGTGGCAAGCTCAGTGATGCAGATGGAGTATCGCGATGCGATTATTAATTTGCTCGACACACCAGGTCACCAGGATTTTTCTGAAGATACCTATCGCGTCTTAACCGCCGTTGACTCAGCCCTCATGGTCATTGACGCTGCCAATGGTGTCGAGCCACAAACCCGCCGCTTGATTGATGTGTGTCGCGCGCGTCATACACCACTTGTGACCTTCATTAACAAGATGGATCGCGAGGTTAAAAAACCCTTAGATCTCATGGATGAGATTGAGGCAGCCCTCGGAATGTCGGTGGTGCCATTCACGTGGCCTGTGGGCATGGGTAAATCCTTCGCAGGCGTGATTGATATTGTGAATCAACAGATGCGCCTCTTTAAAGCCGGTGAAGATCGGGTTACGGAAGACTCCAATACGGTTGTGCCCTTGGATGACCCCTCATTGAAGGAGCGTTTTGGTAGCGCCTTTGAAGAGGCACTTGCAGAAGTCGATCTCGTTAAAAATGCTATGCCCGCTTTTGATCGTAAGGCCTTTTTGGCTGGCAAACAATCGCCGGTGTTCTTTGGCTCAGCCATTAATAATTTTGGGGTGCGCGAGATTTTGAATACCTTGGTGGATCTCGCTCCTGCGCCAGGCTCGCGCCATGCAGTGCAGCGCGAGGTCAAGCCCGATGAGAAAAAATGCTCCGCCGTGGTCTTTAAGATCCAAGCGAATATGGATCCCGCGCACCGCGATCGCGTGGCCTTCTTGCGAATTTGCTCGGGTCACTTTGAGCGTGGCATGAAGCTCAAGATTGTGCGCAATGGCAAAGAGATTCGGACAAACAATGCGCTCTCCTTTTTATCCCAACGCCGTGATATTTTGGATGAGGCCTTTCCAGGTGACATTATTGGCTTACCCAATCATGGGCTCCTCCACTTGGGTGACACACTGACCGAAGGCGAGTCCTTGCAATTTACGGGCCTGCCTTTCTTTGCCCCCGAGATCTTTCGGATGGTTGAAGCGGCTGACCCCATGCGCAATAAACAATTGCGCACTGGCCTATTGCAACTCGGTGAAGAAGGTGCAATTCAGGTGTTTCGACCGATTACAGGCGGTGCGATGCTCTTAGGAGCTTTTGGCCAATTGCAGTTTGAGGTGGTGGCTCATCGCCTCCAAACGGAATACGGTGCCGAAGTGCGATTACTGCCCGCGCGTTACAACATGGCGCGCTGGGTGAGCTCTAACGATCCCGTCGCTTTGAAAAAATTTACCACTGAGAACAGCCATCGCATGGCCGAGGATGTAGTCGGTGCATCCGTTTTTCTGGCAGCCCATAAGTCGGAGCTGGATGTCGCTAAGCAACGCTGGGACATGATTGAGTTTCATGCGCTCCGAGAGCACGCGGGTCTGATCTACCAAACCGAGATGTAAGCATGTCCATCACCCGAATTTGTTTTGTGCGTCATGGTGAGACCGATTGGAATGCCGAGCGGCGTATGCAAGGCCATATCGATATTCCTCTTAATGCCGCTGGTATTAATCAAGCAAAGCGTCTAGCAAAGACACTTCGTCAAACGCATCACTCCTTTGATGCCATTTACGCTAGTGATTTACAACGAGCGCACGCGACTGCACAGCTCATTGCCGAGGCTTTTTCACAGGACGTGATGATTCACCCCAATTTGCGTGAGCGCCATGTTGGGCAACTGCAAGGTCTACTCTTAGATGAAGCGCCACAGCGCGTTCCTTTAGTCTGGGAACGTCATTTAGCGCGTGAGCTTGAGTATGACCTCGAGGGTGGCGAAAGTATTGTGCAATTTCATGCGCGCATGCGCGCTGTCTTAGATCATTTATTGCAAGAGCATCGTGGTCAGCAGCTTTTGGCTGTAAGCCATGGCGGAGCCTTAGATATGATCCACCGCGTGGTCACCGGGCAAAGTCTTTCTGCAGCCCGCGTGGCAGTCGTTCCCAATACCTCACTCAATTGGATTGCCCATGATGGTAATGCTTGGTCCGTTGAGCGCTGGGGTGATACCAGTCATCTCACGGGCGATGCGCTCGATAACATCGAGATCTGATCCTAATTCTTAGTGACTCAATAAATCGAGCGCAATTGCCTCGGCGACTTTAATTCCATCAATCCCGGCTGACATAATTCCACCCGCATAACCCGCACCCTCACCGGCCGGATATAAACCTTTGGTGTTGATGCTTTGGTAATTGGGGCCACGTTTAATTTGTAATGGTGATGAGGTGCGGGTCTCTACTCCCGTAAGAACAGCATCGCGCATAGAGAACCCCTTGATTTTTTTCTCGAAAGCAGGAATCGCTTCACGAATCGCCTCAATCGCATACGCTGGAATACTTTCTGCTAAATCGGTGAGGTGCACGCCTGGTTTATAGGAGGGCAATACCGATCCAAATTCAGTGGAGGCCTTGCCCTGTAAAAAATCACCGACGAGTTGTCCTGGCGCTTCGTAATTAGAGCCACCTAAGGTGAATGCCTTGGATTCCAATTGGCGTTGAAATTCGATTCCAGCCAATGGCCCACCGGGATAATCGTCTGGCGTAATACCAACAACAATACCGGCATTAGCATTGCGTTCATTACGCGAGTATTGGCTCATGCCATTGGTCACTACGCGATTTCGTTCTGAAGTAGCTGCGACTACGGTGCCACCTGGGCACATGCAAAAGCTATAGACCGAGCGTCCGTTCTTGGCGTGATGGACAAGCTTGTAATCCGCAGCACCGATCAAGGGGTTGCCCGCGTGCGGTCCCAAGCGGGCACGATCAATCAGTGACTGGGGGTGCTCAATGCGAAAGCCCACTGAAAATGGCTTGGCTTCCATATACACACCCGCATCATGCAAGGTGACAAAGGTATCGCGAGCGCTATGGCCTAAAGCTAGCACCACATGATCAGCCTCTACAAACTCACCGCTCTCTAGATGTATACCTTGGAGTACCTGATCGCTAATCTCAAAGCCTGTAACCTTTTGGCCAAAGCGTACTTCACCGCCCAACTCAATAATCTCCTTGCGCATTTTTTCCACAACACCCACCAAGCGAAAGGTGCCAATGTGCGGCTTAGATACATAAAGAATTTCCTCAGGCGCTCCCGCTTTCACAAACTCCTGCAAGACCTTACGACCATGAAATTTCGGATCTTTCACCTGGCTCCATAACTTACCATCCGAGAAGGTACCCGCCCCGCCTTCGCCAAATTGCACATTCGACTCGGGATTGAGAATTTTCTTACGCCACAGGCCCCACGTATCTTGCGTGCGCTCTCGTACGGTCTTGCCGCGCTCAAGCACAATGGGCTTGAGTCCCATTTGTGCCAAGGTCAAGGCCGCAAAAATCCCACACGGTCCAAAACCAATCACCACCGGTCGCAATGCACTACGCGGCTTGGTCTGTTGATCAAAGTGAGCCACAAAGTGATACCGTGTGTCAGGCGATGGACGCAAGTGCGGGTCATGCGCCAAGCGTCGTAACACTGTTTCCTCATCCTTGATAGAAAGATCAATGGTGTAAATGAAACTCAAGGCAATGTTTTTGCGCGCATCGTAGCTGCGCTTAAAGACCTCATACCGAATCAAATCCTGCGCAGAGATCGATAAGCGTTTACAAATTGCGGCTCCAAGCGCCTCAGGAGCATGATCAATCGGCAGGCGAAGTTCGGTCAAACGAATCATAGGGTGTAACGATAGCAGTTTATGATCGACTCCTATGACTGAGCCCACTATTGTTATCCATCTTCTGCCTTGGGAACAAGCCCAAGCAAGGGCCTATCCGATTCGGCTTGCAGTCTTTGTGGAAGAGCAAGGCGTCCCCAGCGAGTTAGAGTTGGATGAGGAAGACCCGCTCGCTTGGCATGCTGTGGCCGAGCACGATGGGCTAAGCCTTGGTACTGCCCGTTTGCAAGGCGATGGAAAGATTGGTCGCATGGCGGTATTAAAGACCTATCGCCATCAAGGTGTAGCAAGCACCATGATGAATGCTCTCCTAGACCACGGTCAGCGCCAAGGTATCCAACAGTTTTATTTACACGCCCAGGTAGAGGCTCTAAGGTTTTATGAGCACTTTGGTTTTAAAGCAAACGGCCCCGTATTTAACGAGGCCGGTATTGCACATCAACGGATGGAACTCTACATCAAGTCTTAGAAGTACTTCTTTACCTCATCGTCGTTGGAACGAAACCAGGCTTGGCAAAAAATGATCAGGAAGCCAATCGCAAAGTAAATGACGTTTTGGGTAGTGACGTAGGCAATGATGCCGCCAATGGTTGAAAAAATACCCAATAAGCTCCAAAAAATGTTCATACCGATCTCCTCGTTTTCGATATTTTATTACGAACTGGAAAAGAGGATTTCAAATGCGGCGCCATCGTGATGCTGCGGGTCATAGCGAATGCGACCGCCATGGCGAGTAATGATGTAATTACATAGCCACAAACCTAGACCCATGCCCTCCCGCTTGGATCCAGAAAAAAGATCAAAGAGGCTTTTTTGCTGTTCTGGTAAAACGCCCGGGCCATTGTCTTCGATCCGCACAGTAATGTACTCTGCACTTTGCTTGCCCAAAATGCGGATGGTTTTATTGGTTTGACTTGTTTTCTCTAAAGCTTGCACAGAATTGTTCAATAGGTTTAAGAATAGCTGTTGGGCCTCACCAAAACTCATTGGGAGGCTTAGCTCATTGGTCATTTCTATCTCAACCTGAATCTGTTTTTGTTGCAGGTCAGACTTTGAAAGTAGCAGCACAGAGTCAAGCACCTCAGCAACCGATACCTGATCAGGTATCGCATCATACTTTTCAGAAAAGATGGCCTTCAGAGTGCGAATAATCCGCGCTGCGCGCATATTGTCCTTAGCGATATCGTCCGCGAGACGATTAATCAGCTCACGATCAACTACCTCTTCTTGCACCTTTTTTTGTAGGAACTCGCTATTGATCTGTATGGCGCCTAGCGGTTGATTAATCTCATGCGCGATCGAGGCCGATAGTGCGCCGGTCGTACTGGACTTATTGGCCTTTAATAATGATGCAATTAAAGTTTCGCGCTCCTCTAGTAACTTCTTGAATAACTCATTCTGGGTTTCAGTTTGCCGATTATCAAGAGCCAATCTCTCTGACCAATAGCCCCAGATTGCAATAAATGAAAGGGTGTTCATCAAAATTTGGGCAAAGGTGAAAATAATCAACAATTGGGGTAACTGCTCCATACCCCGAATCGGATTTTCCGAGGTAACAAGAACTAGTAATCTCGGTACTAAGAAAATCGCCTCACCAATAGCTGCATATTGAAAATAGCGCAGTTGCTGCAGACCTAAGGTTTTATTGATTAATCCTGATTGCCGAATTTGCCATACCAGAATGACCGCATAGGTACCTACTGCAAATAAAGTACGATCTTGAAAACCTGAAGTCTGGCGTAAATACTCAAAAATCACGGCGTAGACAATGGCCGACAAGCCCAATAGCCACTTTAAGCGCAAACTCACTGCATGATTTAAAGAATGAAAAAATAGGCCCTGACAAAGAGCTCCTATATAAAACAAGGTATTGGCAAATGTGAAAACTTCAGGTGGATACTGAATATCCTCGGTGTATAAAATTCCGATGGCAAAACTAACGAGTCCTATTACATTGGTGATCAAGGCAGAGATCCAATAGGGGTTTGGTCTAGACTTCGCCCCACCCCGCAAGTAATGTAATATCCCCAGTAGCAAGCCAAATTGGATTGCCGCAAAGATAAAAAAGTTAAGTGCCAATAGTACTTTCATAGGCTTATCGTACTTTAATTACCGATCCTAGTTATAAATGCTGCGTCTAGAAAAAATTCGGTTTGTCATACCAATACTCCTATTGATCTACGGTGGTAAAGCCTTAGCAATTGATCTGCAGCCCAATGATATTGTGGCCCCTGTGCCAGGCCGAACTGCAATTACCGTCTCATATGTCAACAGCCAAAACACTAATTTTTATCTCAATGGTCTTGCCACTGGGGGCTCTCCTAATCTAGAAAACAATTCTGCCTTATTCCGCTTAGGGCATACCTATACGATCGGATCTTTACCAGCCACCACCTACATTCAAACCGGTGCCAGCGCTCTATCAACGGATGGCTCAATTTCAAGCTTTCCAATGAGCAAGGGGATGACCGATACCACCATAGCGACGGCCATTTGGCCTTATGCTAATCGCAAAACTCGCACCTATCTTGGGGTCGCTGCTTATCTTTCCTTACCCACTGGCGAGTACTCCAATACCAAACCGCTCAATGTCGGTACTAATCGCTACAGCACTGCTTTACAGATGGGGTATCAAAGGCCCATTACAGATTCGATTGATGGAGCGATTGCCTTTGACACCATGTGGTTTGGCGCAAATAGCCAATGCGCGGCAACCTGCTCGTCACTCACCAATCTTCAGCTCACGCAAAAGCCGCTCTACAGCACTCAGCTTGGGCCTATTTATAAGATCAATCAGACCTACACTCTAGCGGCTACCTATGTCTATGTCACTGGAGGTGAAACTGCGTTTAATGGTGTGGAGCGGAACAATACAGTAGTGACGCAACGCTATTTCGTTAGTGGAGTAGCCCATACCAGCGTAGGTCGATTCATGCTCCAGTATGGCAACGATATTGCAACGATGAATGGCTTTATGGAAAGTCGGCGAGTTGCGTTGCGATATACAAAAGCGTTTTGAGGCGGCACTCACTGAGTGTGGCATTTTTATTTAACAGCTACACATAAGCCCGTCTGCTTTACTGCCCGATCTTTTATATCATCTACGCCAACGATACAAGCGGTTATTGAAACACCGCTCGGAGCTGGGGTTGGCGAGGGAGTAATTGTGAGGGCTGCAGCATTTTCTGGAGCTTGTACAAAAATATAATTACCATGGTTGGCTGTTAAGCCTGAACCATTAATGGCATAGCTTCCAGCGCTACTAGCAGCAGTAGCATTTGTGCTAAAGAATGCAGATCCGCTAGTAGCAGTCAATAAATTTTCGCTATTTACAAAGCCTGTAACAGCTCCAGAATTTACATTGGGCACCGTACCTGCTATGGTCGTTACAGGGGTCGCAACATAAGTCAATGTCGCGGGCAGTATGGTTAATGCAGTTGTATTGCTACTAGCTTGAGTAAATTGGTAGTTTTGATTGTTAGCAATCAATCCTGAGCCAATCACAGGGTAACCTCCTACGTTACTTCCCGCGGTGGCATTTGTACTAAATAATAAATTTCCTGTTGTAGCGTTACTTTGATTTTCGCCCGGCACAAATCCAGTAACAACCCCAACATTAACCGATGGTGCACTACCATACGTACTACTTGACGTCGTAGCGGTGTAAGTTAATGTGGCAGGAGTAATAACACCATTAGAGCCACTAAATGCAGTTCCGCCGGACAAATAATAATTACTACTATCAGCACCAGTTAGAGCTAAATTGGCAACGGTGTAATTAATGCTAGATCCAACATTTGCCTGGGCATAAGAACCGGTACCACCAGACGAGACTTGATCACCTGAAACTACTGGTGCAAGAGAGATTGCAAGGGCATTTAGGTTTGTTGTGCCATCATAGACTTTAGTAACCGAACTGGTGCTTGCCGTAAGTGGTTTTTTGTTTAATGTTAATGCACCGTTATAAACTGGTGAGCCATTAAAATTATTTCCAATTTTAGTAAAGTTTTGCCCAACAATATCGTAATTTCCGACAACTAGATTTCCACTTGAACTTGTCGGCCCACTAGCAGCCAAGGTAAATGTGGCGCTGCCACCAACCCCATCTGAGTAGGTATAGGTATTCCCAGCAGAGGAAGTCTGTGTAAGATTCACTAAAACCAACTGGTTATTTAAATACTGAACTGACTGGGGTGCGAAAGCTAAGCTAGATCCATAAGTTGCACTTGTATTTATGGCCTTAACTAATAGCGTATCAGCAGGAACAATCGTGAAATTTCCATTGGTATAAGAAATGGAGTAATTTGACGATGACAGTCCAGAAGGCTGTAATACCCCTGTATACACTCCAGCATTATTTTGACTACTATTCGTTCTTGTGATGACTAGCGCACCCCCAAGAACAGAGCTGTTTTGGGTGCCAACAAATCCGCTATAGCTAACACCATTAAATCCTAATGGATCGCTCTGCCCAATAAATTTTGAATCATTATTCGCCGTAACGGTAAGGGTAGCCGGAGTAATATTGGCAGTCACTCCAGTAGGCTGAGTTAATGTGTAGTTTCCTGCTGAAGTTCCTGATAAGACATTACCGTCAATCGTTACAGCAATGCCATTAGCCACATTAGCGCTAGCAAATGTACCGTAGGCACCATTTGTATTTAAATAAACAGGGTCGTTGGCTACTGCCCCCACCAAAATAGCATTTGTTGAGCTAAGGACAGTATCTGTTGTGCCATCATAGGTCTTATTGTTTGCAGTCTGCCCAGAAATGGTGAGTGGCTTCGGACTAATGACCAAATTAGCATTGGTAATCGTTGGGGTGTTGTAGTTATTTAAAGCAGCACCGCTTACTTGTAAGTTTGATGTATAGGTTCCTGCATTAGTGCCTGATGCCATCCCAGTCACTGTGATGGCATCAGTACCCAACAAGGTGGTTGTGTAAGTGCCGGTATAGGGATTACCGTTATAAACATTGCCAGACAAGCTTGGTGTAGCTGTCACACTCAAATTCGCTTTTGCAACTGCATTGGTCGCTGCAACATATGTAAACGAATAATTACTCGCCGAACCAGTTGAAAGCACAGCCGTACTCGGAGTAGAAATAAAGGTACCGGCTTGGGCAATTCCACTGACCACATTACCCGCAACAGTAGTGCGTTGAGTAACCGATCCAACTACATCAGAGCCAGCCAGCGGTGTAGTTGTAAAGCTGGCAGAGCTAACAAGATTGGAATAAGACGACACCCCATCATAGGTCGTACTACTAGCGTTGTTAGTAATGGTTACGGATTTTTTATTTACTACTAAATTAGCAGCCCTATAGGTAATTGCATAGTTAGTGGAATTAAAGCCGCCGGTACCTGTTGCGTCACTCGCCACGATTCCACTGGTGTATGTGCCCGCATTCGTTGTATCGCCTACGTTATCACTTCCCTGATATTTAAGCGTTACAGAGCTAATCGTTTCGCCTATGTTTAAGCCACCGCTGGTAATGCTATAGGCTGTCGTCCCCAAACTTAAAGCAGTTCCATAAGTCGTGTTTCGAGCATCGGCAGAAATCCTAATTGGCTTTGGATTTACAGTGAAACTGACACTACTTGCTGCCGGATTAAATGTATAGTTTGTCGAGGTTAAGCCTGTGTTGTAAGTTAAATCATAGCTTGCTGCACCCGAACTTGAAGTAGGCGAGTTCGTAATCACCGCAGTGCCAGATAATCCATTTAAAGCCGCAGCACCACTAATTACGCTACCACTACCAGCGGCAT
>JAIXPN010000151.1 GCA_027486235.1 Burkholderiaceae bacterium | reverse complement strand
CGTATCTTTATTAGCACGTAGCACCATAGCCATAGCGTTCCAACGCGTATATGAACGAATGCGGTGCTCAATGTTTTGATCTCCCGGTATCCGTGCTTGTATTTCTACGGGGATCGTATTAATGTAGGGGGTCTCTGCATGAAATGGTTGGTCTACGCCGTTCACACGTGCATGGGCGATTTGCTGATCAATTAAATACGCCGCGCGCTCGGTGCCTTCATGTTTAATCACGCCATCAAGCGCTTGAAGCCACTCTTTTGTTTCAATTGGATCAAGATCATTTTGGTTCACTTGACCTGCCACTTGCTCTGGTACAGCTGCCATGGTTTGCCTCCGTTTTAGTTTGTAGTGGATTGTGTCCACTGTATGGCTAGTATTCTAAGAATAGGCTGACATTGTGACAATCAATTTCCCACATAACGGTAATCTTTCTCATAATACGAAAATATATTGCAGTGCAAACCCCTTTATATTAGGGGCTTCACGTATATAAACAGCAGCAATGAAAGACTTTGGCTTGACTAAGACCAATACCTTGCAAATCAAACTAGTGGAGGCTTTTAAAAGAATGCCTTCGCTGCGCCGTTTTATTGGCTCACGCTTGGTCTATACGCCCCTATTAGCGATCGTGATCTTCTTGGTAGTGATGGCAATTATTCTGGGGACACTCCAAGTTCAAGAACGCCAACAACAAGAGGGTTCTCTCTTTCGCGAACTTAGTTTAGTAAAGCAACGGATTCAGCTGCGCTTTATTAATAACAGTGAAGCACTGCAATCGTTTAGTCGCGATCTCAGTCAAGCTGAAAATAATCGGATTGCTCGAGACAAAGTGCTCAGCCAAATTCAATCGTTTGTGATGAGCAACCCAGAAATCTTGCAACTCATTTGGCTCAATGACAGCGAATGGCGCCAATGGATGATGCCTCCACCCAGTCGCAATAGCGAATGGTTTGACAACGTCCCCCAAGCCAGTGAGATTGATCGAGAACTAAAACGCGCCCTCTTCCTTAGTCGAGAGACCAATCGACCCGCTTATAGCCAGGTGATTAATCTCAATGCCACAAAAGACGATCCAATTATGGAAGATCGGCAATCCATCTTTTGGGAAGTAGTTACCATCTTCCGTGATGGCGAAGCAACTGGTGCACTTGCCGTAATGTATTCCGGTCAAGGGATCTTGCAATACATTATTCCGCCAGAGTTAAAGAGTCAGCACCGCTATTCTTTAATCGGCAGAGATAACCGCGTACTTGCCATCTCTTCGGATCGCGATACACCAACACGATCACTAAGTAATGAGACCAGCTTGGATTTTGGCGCACTGGGTCCAAATATCACCTTGCGAGTTGATACCTATCCACCCCCCACTGACCTGACGTTTCGGATGCTGCTTGGCGTCGTGATTGGTTTATCAGCCTTTGTGGTCTGGAGCCTATGGTCCGTTCTCAAGCAAATGCAAGTGCGCCAACTGACCGAAGCAAACTTACGGACCGAGAGTAGCTTCCGTAAGGTATTGGAAGACTCCATGCCGGTGGGTATCCGCGCACACGATATGGAGAAAAGAATCACTTATGTGAATCGCTCGTTCTCGGAGATGACCGGTTGGGCGCAAGAAGAGCTCCTTGGTCTGCAACCACCCTTCCCTTTTTGGCCTGCAGAGCTTCATGATGAGTTAATGCAAAAGATGGGGGAGGCCTTAGATGGCAATCTAAAGAGCGGTATCGAGGGTGCGATTATGCGTAAGGATGGCACCCGTATTGCGACCCGAACCTTTATTGCCCCCCTGATTAATGACAAAGGACAACAAACAGGTTGGGTTACATCGGTAATTGACATCTCGGAGCCAAAGCGGATTCGAGAAGAACTTTCAGCAACCCAAGAACGATTCGTGACTGTTTTAGAAGGACTGGATGCTGCAGTATCGGTGGTCTCGATTGAAACGGGTGAGCTCTTGTTTGCCAATCGCTATTACCGAGAGCGCTTTGGCGATACTGCCAAGGGTCATATTGATTTGGCTGGTCATGAAATGGATCCCTCATCGATCTTTCATTTTGAGGGCGATAACGTGGATGCCCTAGCTGGTCTACCAGCAACTGCACTCAATCAAAGCAATGAAATTGATTCGGAGGAGATTCAGTTGCGCGGTGATACCAATAATTACTGGTATGAAGTCCGTCGCCGTTACATCTCTTGGGTAGACGGTCATTTAGCACAACTGCTCATTGCAACTGATATTACCCTCCGAAAAACGACTGAGGATCTTGCTCGCCAACAAGAGGAGCGGATGCAATTTACGAGTCGTCTCACCACTATGGGTGAGA
Organism: Burkholderiaceae bacterium; assembly: GCA_027486235.1. GTDB lineage: Bacteria > Pseudomonadota > Gammaproteobacteria > Burkholderiales > Burkholderiaceae > Polynucleobacter > Polynucleobacter hoetzingerianus. Next base: position 4,579 of record JAIXPN010000151.1, on the reverse strand, counting down.
TGGCATCCTCCTTAGCCCACGAACTCAATCAACCCTTATCGGCGATTTCCAACTACTGTATGGGCATTGCTAAGCGCCTAACGAGCACGAATAATCCGCTCTCGACCGAATTACTCCCTGCCCTGGAAAAAGCCAGCGATCAGGCTCACCGCGCTGGGACGATCATTCAGCGAATTCGGGGGTTTGTAAAACGCAGTGAGCCCCAAAGCAAGAGCTGCAATATTGGCGACATCATTGCTGACTCGGTTGGCTTGGTGGAATTTGAGGCCAATCGCCATCGCCTGAAGATTGTTTCTGAGGTTGCCCCCAATATTCCGGCGGTTGAGCTCGACCCAGTTCTGATCCAGCAGGTACTCGTCAACCTCCTCAAGAACTCCTTAGATAGTTTGCGCGAGGTCTATCCCCTTTCCTCCCGTTGGTCGGCACCCCCCGTCCGAATTAGCGCTGACCTTGAAACCAGCACCTTTCCCAGCATGTTACGGATCCAGGTAACCGATGCTGGCGCAGGGATTGCCGAATCGGTCATTGCAAGAATGTTTGAGCCCTTTTTCAGCACCAAAGAGGACGGCATGGGCATGGGGCTTAATATTTGCCGGTCGATTATTGAGTCTCACCATGGCCGGCTATGGGCTAAAAATCATATGGATACTGAACATACCCGTTTGGTCGGCTGCACCTTTACAATTCTGTTACCTTTGGAATCTAGGCAAATATCGAAGTCGTCTATAGGAAATACTGATGAATCTAAGCAATCCACCGAAAACAACCCAAGCTGAAGTTGTCTATGTTGTTGATGACGACGAGGCAGTCCGCGACTCCCTCACTTGGTTATTAGAAAGTAATGGTTATACCGTGCGTTGCCATGCCAGCGCCGAGCGTTTTTTACAGTCCCTGCAAAACACAGATAAATCAACCATCTCGTGTTTAATCCTCGATGTGCGGATGCCTGGAATGTCGGGTCTTGAACTACAAGAACGTTTAATTAGTGAGAACCTGCCAATGCCCATCTCGTTTATTACGGGTCATGGCGATGTTTCTATGGCTGTATCCACCATGAAACGGGGTGCCGTTGATTTCATTGAGAAGCCATTTAAAGAAAATGAGCTCTGCGCCCTCGTCGAGCGTATGCTTACCAAAGCGCGGGTTGATTTTGCCCAAGCCGATCAACGCAAGAATACGCAAAGTCTTTTGAGTAAATTAACCGGCCGTGAGCGCCAAGTACTTGAGCGCATTGTTGCTGGTCGATTGAATAAACAGATTGCTGATGACTTAAGCATCTCAATCAAGACCGTTGAGGCACATCGTGCCAACATCATGGAGAAGCTCAACGTCAATACGGTTGCCGATCTCCTGCGTTTAGCTCTATCGTAAGTGCGTCTATGCCTGCCCAATTGCTTGACGGTAATCTGCTTTCCAAAAAATTACGTGCGGAGATTGCTGCCCGCTCAGCCATTCTCACGGCCAAAGGGGTTCGTCCTGGTCTAGCTGTCATCGTTGTAGGCGATGACCCAGCGAGTCAGGTTTATGTTCGCAATAAGGTTAAAGCGTGTGAAGATGTTGGTTTTCATTCGGTTCTCGAGCGTTATCCTGCTGAACTCGATGAAGCACAACTACTAGCACGTATTGCTACCTTGAATGCCGATCCCAGTATTCATGGAATATTGGTGCAGCTGCCATTACCCAAACATATCTCCGCAGAGCGAGTTTTAGAGTCCATTGCCTCTGATAAAGATGTTGATGGCTTTCATATTGCCAATGCTGGGGCCTTAATGGTTGGTGCACCACTGTTCAAACCATGCACTCCATATGGTTGCATGAAAATGCTTGAAAGCATTGAATACCCCTTGCGCGGCGCTCGCGCAGTGGTGATTGGGGCCTCCAATATTGTGGGCAAACCCATGGCAATGCTGCTCCTCCAAGCCGGGGCCACCATCACCATTTGCAATAGCAAGACTAAAGATTTGGCAGCCCATACAAAAGAAGCTGATGTTCTGGTGGTTGCCACTGGTAAACCAAAAATGATTACTGGCAATATGATCAAGCCGGGTTCTGTTGTGATTGACGTTGGTATTAACCGCCTGCCTGACGGTAAATTATGCGGTGATGTTGATTTTGATACTGCCAAATACGTGGCCGGTTGGATCACCCCTGTGCCTGGTGGCGTTGGCCCTATGACCATCACCATGCTCCTCATGAACACTCTTGAGGCGGTTGAGCGTAGCATGAAGCCAGTTAACAAGCTCTCCTAGCTTTTTTCTTCGAGGGTCTTTATTCCCCTTGGCAGCGGGTAAAGACCCGCTTTGCTACATTCTAGTAAGCTAATGCTATGAATGCACCTACAACCACTCCCTCCATGAATGCTTTGAATAACCCCCTTCTCTCCTTTGGTCGTGGCATTGCACAATACGATCAAGTTAAGCCAGAGCAAATTGCTCCTGCGATTGAATATCTGCTGAATACATGCGAGCAAGCAGTTACAGCAGCTGTTAGCTCAAGCACCCCTGCAACTTGGCATGATTTAGTTGAACCCCTAGAGGATGCCACTGAGCAACTAGGTCGCTCTTGGGGTGTAGTCTCGCACCTCAATGCGGTTGCCGATACACCCGAGTTGCGGGCTGCTTATGGAGCAATGTTGCCCAAGGTAACAGCTTTTTTTGCCAGTCTTGGACAAAACCTCGAACTCTATAAACGCTACAAAGAGCTACGAGCTAGCCCTGAGTTCTCAAGCCTGAGTCCTGAGCAGCAAAAGGTGATCGATAACTCCTTACGCGATTTTCGTTTGGGTGGCGCTGAACTTCCGGATGATCAAAAACCGCGCTTTGCTCAGATCCAAGATGAACAGGCTACTTTGGCAAAGGCATTCTCAGATCATGTATTAGATGCAACTGATTCATTTGTACATGTAGTAAGCAAGTATGAAGATCTTGCTGGCCTACCCGAGGATGTCATTGCTGCGGCGGCTGATACGGCCAAACAAAAAGGTCTAGAGGGTTGGGCCTTCACCCTGCACTTTCCATCGTATTACCCAGTACAACAGTATGCACAGAATCGAGACTTACGACGTTTGCTCTACGAGGCTTATGTAACCAGAGCTTCAGAACTAGCGCCTCAATACAGTAAAGGCAGTATGGATTGGGATAACACCCAAAATATGATTGAGCAATTGCGCTTGCGTGATGAAGAGGCGCACATGCTCGGCTTTCAAAACTACGCAGCTCTTAGTCTAGCCCCTAAGATGGCACGCGATGTTGCCGAAGTAGATACATTCCTGACTGATTTTGCGAAACGCGCTAAGTCATTTGCTCAAAAGGATTGGGATGAGTTGCAGGCTTTCGCTCGTACCCTAGGATTAACAGATGGTATTGAGCCTTGGGATACCGCATTTGTTTCAGAAAGACTGAAGCAAGAACGTTACTCGTTCTCCGAGAACGAGCTAAAGCAATACTTTCCATTACCAAAAGTATTGGATGGATTATTTAAGGTAATTCAGACCTTGTTCTCAGTTACGATCAAGCCTGCCTCCCTGCCTGTGTGGCATCCAAGCGTGCAGTCCTTTGCAATTAATAACCTGAATCAGCAAACAATTGCGTATTTTTATCTTGATCCCTATGCGCGCTCTGGTAAGCGCGGTGGTGCATGGATGGATGATGCGCGCGGTCGCCGCCTTCTACCGAATGGAGAAGTTCAAGCGCCAGTTGCCTATCTGGTCTGTAATTTTGCAGCGCCGGTTGAGCAAAATGGGCAACTGCGCCAACCAACCATTACGCATGATGATGTGATTACCTTGTTTCATGAGAGTGGCCATGGGTTGCATCATCTCTTAACCCAAGTAGGCGCTTTAGGCGTTTCCGGAATTAATGGTGTTGAGTGGGATGCCGTTGAACTTCCAAGTCAGTTTATGGAGAACTTCTGCTGGGAATGGGAAGTGCTCCAACAAATGACTGCCCATATTGACACTGGCAAGCCTTTACCGCGCGATCTCTACGATAAGATGCTAGCTGCTAAGAACTTTCAAAATGGTTTGACCACCATGCGTCAGCTTGTGTTCTCACTAACTGACTGGAGACTGCACTCTCAATTTGATGCCAAGGGAGCTAAGGGTCAAGCAGTGCTTGATCTAGCCCGTCAGATCAATAATCAATACCATGTTATTCCTCAAGCGAGCATCTCGCGTTGGCCCAATACATTTAGCCATATCTTTGCGGGTGGCTATGCTGCCGGTTACTACAGCTATAAGTGGGCTGAGGTCTTATCGGCAGACGTTTACTCTGCATTTGAAGAGGCTGCCAAGCTTAAGGGAAGCGTTCTTGATGCTGAGACCGGTATACGCTATCGCAGAGAGATCTTAGAGGTTGGTGGTAGCCGACCCGCCTCTGAATCTTTTGCAGCATTCAGAGGACGCCCTCCGCAAATTGATGCCCTATTGAGGCACGGTGGTTTGGTAACTGCTAATTAGCGCGTATCCAGGCCTTAATTTGATCAACTGTTTGCTGCTCTATGCCATTAAATCCATGATAAGAAAATGCTTGGCACGCATCACCAGTTGAGCTCCCGCCTTCCATGGTGAATAGGGGTGTTT
>JAIXPN010000160.1 GCA_027486235.1 Burkholderiaceae bacterium | reverse complement strand
TTGCATGAAGTGCTGATAAGGGCCTAATTCAACAGCCTCTGCTTGCACTGGCATTGGCTTCACATCACGACCTACCGTCTTACCACTACGATCCCAAATCGTAATCGCCCGCTCATTAAGCTCTACCAAATCTCCTTCTTCAAGATAGATCATGGTCTGCGCTTTTCCTGCTAAGGCTAGAGCATCCGATGACAAATATCGACCATCGTCCCCAATTGCCACAATCAAGGGTGAACCGGCGCGAGCGCCAATCAAGCGATTGGGCTCATTTTGTGAAATAACCGCAATTGCATATGCTCCCTTTAATTGTGAGATGCTGGCAGCAACAGCCATCCTTAAATCTGGTCTTGCTTGTTTGACATACTCTTGATGGATTAAATGAGCAATCACCTCCGTGTCTGTCTCAGAACTAAAGTGATATCCATTAGTAATAAGTTGCTGACGCAGAACCTCGTAATTCTCAATAATGCCGTTATGAACAACGGCAATACGATCATTCGAGATATGTGGATGAGCATTATGCGTGTCAGGCCTGCCATGGGTTGCCCAACGGGTATGTGCAATCCCAATATGACCACTAAATTCTTTTGCTTGGGTTGCTAAATCGGCTACCCGTGCAGTAGTTCGTGCCCTCTCCAGTGGATGATTGGCCTTGGCAGTATCAATAACCGCAAACCCACAAGAGTCATATCCACGGTACTCAAGGCGGCGCAATCCCTCAATGAGAGTCTCAACAACATCGCCTTTAGAAACTGCGCCAACGATTCCGCACATTGATTATTTTGCCTTGGTGGACTTGGATTTCATTTTGACGGGTCGCTGCCACTCGACCGAAACTTGCTTGGCCCGAGATACCGTTAACTTTCCTGGTGGGGCGTCTTTTGTTAGCGTTGTTCCTGCCCCTAAAGTAGCTCCCTTTCCGACCCGGACTGGGGCAACTAATTGAGTATCCGACCCAATAAAGACATCGTCTTCAATAATTGTCTGATGTTTGTTTACGCCATCATAATTACAAGTAATTGTGCCAGCACCAACATTTACTCTAGCGCCCACAAGGGAGTCGCCCACATAAGCTAAGTGATTTGCTTTGCTTTGCGCTGCAATCTTACTGTTCTTCACTTCGACAAAATTACCGATATGAACTTCTTTCGCCAATTCTGACCCGGGTCGAATACGAGCATAAGGACCAATTCGAGCATCGGAGCCAATCTTTGCGCCATCAATGTGTGTGAATGCCCCAACCTCGCTCCCTGCAGCAATTTCTGTATTCTTAATAATGCAGTAAGGACCCACACGAACACCTGCAGCCAACTTCACGCGCCCTTCAAATACGCAGCCGACATCGATCCAAACATCTTGCCCACAAACGAGCTCGCCACGAATATCAATTCGCTCAGGATCAAATACAGTAACGCCTAAATCAAGCAAAGCATTTGCCCGCTGTCGTTGTAGTTGGCGCTCCAAATCTGCCAATTGATCACGACTATTGACCCCCAAAATCTCATGCTCGTGACGCGCCTGTGCCGAACGAATTGGCACGCCATCACGAACTGCCATTGCAATCACATCAGTGAGGTAATACTCACCTTGTGCATTCTTTGTTTTTAAACTTTTTAACCACTTCGCTAGAGATCTGGTGGGCAACACCATGATGCCTGTATTAATTTCAGAAATAGCTTTAACGCTTGTGCTGGCATCTTTCTCTTCCACAATGGCATTAATCAAGCCATCGTGGTCACGCACAATTCGTCCATATCCGGTGGGATTGGACATATTTTGAGTTAAAAGACTTAAAGCGCACTCTTTGGAACGTACCCCATCGGCCAATCGAATTAAGCCTTGTAAGGTTTCCTTTGTAGTGAGGGGCACATCACCATACAGAACAAGAGTAGGTAGATCTGGATTTAATTTGGGTAATGCTTGCAACAGCGCATGGCCTGTGCCTTTTTGTTCTTTTTGTAAAACAGTTTTTGTCTTTTTAAAACGCAAATCGCGGATAGCCAAATCGGCTAAGAATGCATTAACGTGCTCAGCACCATGCCCAATCACAACAATTGGCTCTGCTGACTTTGATAGAGAAATTGCTGTTTCTAGCACATGCTCTAAAAGCGGTTTGCCTGCCAAAGGTTGCAAAACCTTGGGTAGGGCTGATTTCATGCGCTTGCCTTGCCCGGCTGCCAATATGACAATATTCATATTCATAAGTATAGGGCTAGAGAGGGGCTATATATTCAAACCCATCATCACTATCAGCTAATCCTTGTTAGCAAACGTTACTGGAAATTGTCTCTGATCGAAAGGTGTGCACAATTCCTCTCCCTCATCAATAGCAAGATCTCCCTCAATATTCTTCCCCAATTGACTTAAATCAGTATGAATCCCCAGGGCTTGAAAATCAAACGTGTCTTGATCCATTAAGTGGGATGGCACGATGTGATGCATTGCCCGAAATATATTCTCCACACGACCTGGAAATTGCTTCTCCCAATCATGCAAAAGCTTCTTCATGGCCGCTCTTTGTAAATTTGGTTGGCTGCCACATAAATCGCATGGAATGATTGGGAAGTTCATCGAAGCAGCATAGCGTTCTATCAATTTTTCAGGAACGTAGGCAAGGGGACGAATCACGATATGCCGCCCGTCATCCGAACGTAACTTAGGTGGCATACCCTTAAGCTTGCCCGCAAAGAACATGTTTAGTAATAGAGTTTCTAAAATATCGTCGCGATGATGACCTAAGGCAATTTTAGTAGCCCCCAATTCATCGGCAACCCGATACAAAATGCCCCGACGTAATCGTGAGCATAAGCCACAGGTCGTTTTTCCCTCAGGAATAACGCGCTTCACAATGCTATAGGTATCTTGCTCTTCAATATGAAAAGGGATATTCAATTGCTGCAAATAATTTGGCAAAACATCCTCGGGGAAATTAGGCTGTTTCTGATCTAGGTTAACCGCAATAATTTCAAATGAAATAGGTGCTCGCTCGCGCAACTTAATCAGAATGTCGAGCAGGGTATAGCTGTCCTTACCTCCCGATACGCACACCATGACTTTATCGCCATCTGCAATCATGCCAAAGTCGCCGATGGCCTCCCCCACAAGTCGGGATAATTTTTTATCCAGCTTGTTTTCTTCAAAGGCTTGTTTGCGAGGATCAATCATCTTGTTCTAGCGATATCACTATTGAATTAGTTCTGTTTGATCTTAAAAACTTCGACACCAACCGCCTCGCAATCTGGATAAACATCTGGCTTTGCGGTACTGACCTTTGCAGCTAAAACGTTAGGGTGTTCTAAGACAGCATTAACAATATCATCACATAAGGTTTCTTGAAGATGAATATGTCCTCGCTGCACCCGTTGAATAATTGTTTTACGAATAAAGTCATAGTCAAGAACCTCATCTAAACGATCATGCTTCGGCGTATTTTGCTCTAGTGGAACATATAGATCTACATTAAAGATTACGCGTTGCTCCGCTTTTTTTTCAAAATCATGAACACCGATATTGATGTAGACCTCAAAATCTTTAAGAAATAAACGGCGGCAATGAATGAGGCTTGGGTGAGATAAAAGAGAATGCATGTTTACCTTATTTAATTTTGAACATGATGTCTCGATCTGATGAAAGGAGATGCTGCCCTCCGTCCACATAAATCGTTGTACCGGTAATCGCCTTTGCATTGGCAATAAATAATGCCGCCTCTGCAATATCGCTGGCACTTGATGAATACCCCATTGGGGTCATGCGATGCGCCTCACGAAACTGTGCTTCAGTTTGTTTGCCTGATGGCAGTGTGATTCCAGGGGCTAAACCTACTGAGCGCATGATGGGTGCAAAATCAAGCGCCATCATTTCAGTGGCTGTTAATAATGCGCTCTTTGATAAGGTATAAGAAAAATAATCTGGATTTAAATTGATCAGCTTTTGATCGAGTAGTTGAATAGTAACTGGCACCAATCCATCGGAACGCATCTGCTGTTTCTGAAGATGCCGATACATCTCTTGTGCCAAGAGGACGGGTGCGGCTAAATTCACTTGGGTGTTCTGCACGAGGGCGGACTGGGTAACGGGGTGATCGGCCTGGCTGGGCCGATCGAATTCAAAGACGGAGGCACTATTAATAAGGCAGTCGATCCGATGAAAACGCTCAATGCTTGTTTTAAATAGCGACCTAAGCTCCGCTTCAGAAGCCAAATTGGCTTGGACGGCAATTGCTTCAACCCCAAAACCTTTTATTTGCACTAAGGTCTCTAAAGCCTCATCCTTAGAGTGGCCATAGTGCAAAACAACATTCCACCCAGCTTTGGCAAAATGCAAAGCAATTTCTTTACCCAAGCGTTTAGCTGCTCCGGTAAGCAAAACGGTACGATGGGAAAACGTCTTTGAACCTTCCACCTAAACTCTCTTAGACTAACGAGCTATGGATATTAACCTGACCCAGCCCGAAGAGGAGCATTTGGCCGCCATGATGGCCAAAATTTCAGCTGAAATTGAGAAAAAAGGTGGTTGGATACCCTTTTCTCGGTATATGGAAATGGCCCTCTACGATCCAGATCTTGGCTATTACTGTTCTGGCCAAGAGAAGTTTGGGGCGGAGGGGGATTTCATTACCGCCCCCGAAATAACGCCTTTTTTTGGTCAAACCCTTGTAAATACCGTTTTGCCGATCCTAGAAAATCTCAAAAAAAGGGGGCTCCCTACTCGTATTCTTGAATATGGTGCAGGCACCGGTAGCCTAGCTAAATCGATCTTATTAGAACTGCATTCACGAGGATTTGATCTGGATGAATATCACATCATTGAAATCTCCCCAGATTTAATCCAGCGCCAAAAGGTACTTTTAAACAATGTTTGTAAGGAAAATAATCTCCGAACGCAATGTGTGTGGCTAGATTTTGTGCCAAATGATGTAGAAGGGGTTGTTTTGGCTAATGAAGTTTTGGATGCGATCCCCTGTGAGCGGATTTGCGTTCATAACAAGATTTGGCATCATCTTGGCCTGGCCATCACCCAGGGATCGGAAGGGAAAAAAATAATCTCGGCTCCGGGTCCGGCACTTTCAAACGCTGAGTGCAAAAACGATTTATCCCCTCTGCTACAAAATGACCAGGCATTTCCTGAGGGCTATACAACTGAAATCCACCCTCAAGCACAGGCATGGTTAAAAACACTCTCTGAAAAATTACGTTGTGGTTTGTTGTTAATAATTGACTATGGCTTTCATGAGCAAGAGTACTACCACGCCCAGCGCTCAGAGGGAACGCTGATGGCACACCACCATCACCGCGCGCTCACGGATATCGCCGCACTTCCTGGAATCTCCGATATCACCACGCATATTGAGTGCTCAAGCCTGCTGAGAATTTTGGAACAAGCTAGCAATAGCGAAATATTTTTTTCAAGCCAAGCCTCTTATCTTCTTCACGCAGGGATTGGAGACTTGGTCTTACAAAAAGCAAGCCCGGATGATGCAAAACAATTTATACCCATATCTAATGCACTACAGAAATTAATGTCCGAGGCTGAAATGGGGGAACTATTTAAAGTCATTGCGTTTGGCAAAGATTTAAAAGCTCTCAATCTCAGCCTCAATGAACTTCCAGGGCTTACTGGCCGAAGCCGTATTTATTAATGCAATGCCTCTGTGATTGCCTCTAGGCGAGCGTGAGCAAGCGCATGGTGAATCTGTTCACCAGGATTAGCACTTGAGGATTGTTTAGCTATGTCTGTAGCGATCTTGCCACCATCCACTTGAATCGCTGCATCGAGTGCCCGTTGCCATGCTTGGGTATCGTGCCCTACGGTTCTAGCCAATTGCAGCACCTCAAGAAAGCGGCCTGACTTTCGCCATACATCTGCACGATTAAATGTATCGAGAATCACTTTGGGATCTAGGCTTTCTTCGCAATTAGCCTCAAAATCTGCAACCACAACGCAAAAGTCAGCAATCTCATTGGGAACTTTAAGCCTCATTGACCAATCTTTAATTTGATTGGGATGTAGCCGCTTCAGAAAGATTGCAAGGCGCTTATCAAGCGTAGGATAGCTTGGAACTACTTTCACTAGATCAGCAATTATTTTTTCTCTGATTGATGAATCGCTCCATTGCTCTAGTAAGCCATTTGGCCAGACAGTCTCAAGAGCACCACATTCCTCAAGAACTTCCACAAATCGTGTGGGGGCTGGTGCTGCAAAAGCTCTGGCAAGTTCCTGCCAAATTCGTTCTTTTGATAGTGTTTGTAATTCGCCCTTTGCAACCATCTCCTTCATCAGCTTTAGAGTTTCAGGCGCTATTTGAAAGTCTAGAAAGCGCGCAGCAAATCGAGCAACTCGCAAAACTCGTAAAGGATCTTCAGCAAACGCCTCTGATAAATGGCGGAATACACCCTGCTCTAAATCTGCCTTGCCACCGTATGGATCAATTAAGCTCCCAGTCAACTCACCAGCATCGTTGACCGCTTGAGCTATTGCGTTGATCGTTAAATCACGGCGAATGAGATCTTCCTCTAGGCTAACTCCAGGGTCTGCATGAAATTCAAACCCTTGATGCCCCGGCGCTATTTTGCGCTCCGTGCGCGCCAGTGCGTACTCATGTTGGGTTTGTGGATGCAAAAAGACTGGGAAATGACTGCCAACAGCACGAAAGCCTTTGGCCAGCATCTCTTCAACGGAAGAACCAACCACCACATAATCAATATCGTGGACTGGCAAACCGAGTAAGCGATCTCGCACAGCACCGCCAACTTGATAAATCTTCAAATGAGCAAACTCTCTAGACGTTGTTTCGCAATTCCAAAATCGTCAATTAAGGCATCGCGCCCACCGGGAGGTAAAACATTGGGTACGCTCATCGAAGCTATATTATCGCGAGACATTAAAGTGGGTCCAGGGCCAAACTCAAATGCAAGTGCCTGCAAATAGCCGACCCAATTCGGTAATGGAATCACTGGATTACTCTTTCCGGCTTTACGAATAGCAAACCGAACCAAATCTTCCATGCTAAATATCTCGGGGCCCACTAAATCATAGATTCGATGAATCGTATTTATATCCTCAAGGGCGATTACAAAAGCCTTGGCCACATCATTGACGCTAACAGGCTGGAAAAGTGCATTGCTATTAGCTAAGGGAATCACCGGGAACACCTTTGCCAAACTTACAAAAGTATTAATAAATTGGTCTTGTGCGCCAAAGATGACCGATGGTCTAAAGATGGTCCAGTCTAGACCACTATCTTCAACACAGCGTTCTCCATCCCCTTTACTACGAAGATACATTGAGGGTCCGTTCAAGTCTGCACCCAGTGCGCTCATATGAAGGTAGCGTTTTAAGCTGAAAGCTCTCATCTCTTCTATAAGCATTTGCGGTAAATCAACATGAGCCTTTTGGAAGCCAGGGCCATAGGGAACGGCACTTCGATCATGCAAAATGCCGACTAAATTAATCACTGTGGCGTCTGGCTTTAACTCAGCCAGTAGCTTTTGAACAGTCTTGCGATCATTCACATCTGCCTCAAACAAAGTCACGCTGGGCAATAAACGTAGATCACGAATGGCGCTGTAGCGCCTTGAAGGAATCAAGACAGAATAAGCTTTCTGTTGCAATTGTTGTGCGATGGTTTTTCCAACAAAACCACTACCGCCAATTAGTAATACATCATGTTTCATGGTAACTCACTGAGTACGGCTGCTTTCGGTTGAACGGTTCCAAGACGCTGCTTCATTGAGGTCGACTTACCATCCATCAAAAGAGAATAGTAAGTTGCATTAGCGAGTACATTCTTTACATAAGTTCGTGTCTCGTTAAATGGTATCGATTCGACAAAGATCGCACCCTCGGTCGATTGGGTTAACTTCTCTCGCCACGACTTTGGTCTTGATGGCCCAGCATTATAGGCGGCGGATGCCAAGGCCCATGAGCCATCGAGATCCTGTAACACCATATTTAAATAATGACTGCCAAGAGTTAAATTAACTTGCGTATCTTTAAGTCGCTCATTGGTATAGGAATGCATCCCAATTTTTTTAGCGACATACTTAGCTGTATTGGGCATTACCTGCATGAGCCCCGAGGCGCCAACTGAGGAGGAGGCGTTTGTAATAAAACGTGACTCTTGACGAATCAAGCCGTAAGCCCAAGCAAGGTTTAAATCGATATTTTTAGCAATCGGGCCAAGTTGCTCTTTAAAGGGGGTGGGGTAGCGAAGCGCAAAATCATGCTCGCCCTTGGTACGATCCGCCGTATTTACGGTACGGTCATATAAATGAATTCGTTTGGCATATTCAGCCGCTGCTAACAGCTGTTTATCATTCATGCCGCGCAGCTCCCAGTTCCATTCGCGATTTCCTTCGAAACGCAAATTCATGGCATAAAAACGCTCTCCCCGAACAAAGCCCGGGCGATTGGCCATGCCCTTCACCTCTTGCTCGCTTACCTTTACTTTTGGTGGAATAAAAATTGGCTTACCCAACTCTTCACGAGCAAGCTGTCCGTAGAAATTAAATTGATCCTCCAGCAATCTAAACTGATTGTTTGCCGCTTCGGAGTTGCCACCCTCTTTCAGAGCTCTTCCATACCAATAGGTCCACGCTGGATCACGTTGACGAACAGCCGGGTTCATATTTTCGATTGTCTCTTTGACTAGCTGCCAATCGTGAACACGTAAAGCTGTGCGTACCTTCCATTCTTGGCTTTCTGCTGACAAAAGTACATCAAAGCCCAATTGATTTTGACGTCGGTATGCATCGATCGCATTTCGATCCAAACGCTTTGCCAAAAATTGCCCAAGCACTCCTAAGGCCATTGCTTGGTCTTCTTTGCTGTACTTTATTCCTGATTGCAAAAATTCTCGATAAGCCTTCGTAGCATCGGCTCTGGCTGCACGCACAATTGGTGCAATTGGATCCTCTCCTGCCATTCGTCTGCCTATTGTTTCTAAGTTCATTTCGCCAGCAGCGCGTCCTAGGGCCTTAGCTTGCGAAATTGTCAATCCATTCGCCTGGACCAACAGCGGTACTAACTCTTGACATGCCGATCCAAAATAACGCGGATCAATCATGATCTTGATTGCCTCTTGACCAATTACTTTTGGATCTTCTGCTTTAATGAGCCGAGATTGCAATGCATAGCATTTCACATTCGTGTCATCATCCAAGACAAAGCGTGGATACTCTCTATCAAATTGCTGCCAATCTTTTCGCTTCCCAAGAACTAAGAGCCAGTCGTTGCGCAAGCGATCCGCAATCGCACTACCCTCATACGTCTTTAGGAAAGCATGCACTTCTTCATCAACGATGGTATCGGCGCGAGCCTCATTACCCTTATCAAATAACTGCGGCTTAATCCGAAAATACCGAACGTAGTCAATATAGGGATAGTCGACTAAAGCGGAGGCGAGTTGTTGGGTTCTAAAAACATCATTCTTGCGGGAGGCATCGCGTAAATCAATAAATAATTTATCTGCCTCGGTCAACTCATAAGAGGAGGCCTGACTCTCGTAGGATTTTGGCAAAGCGGGCTTTTTAGCAAGGCTGTGGACCGATTGTCCAAATACCAAAATGGTGCCTACTGCCAAGACGATAAAACGTCTTCGAATGTCGGGGCGGATGAGTAAATTGTGGGACATACTTCTATTTTCACTCGATAATAGATGCTATGCATACCCCCATTGCTCAACTCCGCCGGAATTTATTACAAAATCGTGCAGATTTCTTGAAAAGTGCAGCTTTTCAGGGGGAATACTTAGCCTTAGTGGTGAGCTTGGAGCGCTTTCTATCAAGCCTTAGCTCACATCACCAGGCGGTTGCTTTTTGTTGGCCATACAAAGATGAGCCAGATCTTAGAAAACCCCTCCTAGACTGGTTGCATTCAGCTCCCAACAGAAAACTTTTGCTTCCTAAAATCCGCCCGGATCACCAATTGGATTTTTATACATGGTCTGAATCAGATCCATTGATCCTAAATTCATTTGGGATTGCTGAGCCCAACCCTCTATACCCTGGTGTTTTGCCAATAAAGCCGGATTGCATTTTGATCCCGTGCGTTGGATGGAGCGTTGTTAACAATCGCTTCTGGCGACTCGGTTACGGGGGTGGCTACTTTGACAGAACCATTGCCTCTCTAAAAAAGGAGGGGCAACCATTCAAGGCTATTGGAATCGGGTTTGACTGGCAAAAACTCAATGGTGATGACTGGGCACCCCAGAATCATGACCAGCCGCTGGATTTTCTAATTACAAATTCAGGGACTTACTCGTCGTAGAGACAGCGTTATCGAGTAGAAGGTTGATGCAACTGAAGATTCTGCGTGATGCGCAAGACGGGATCCGCTTGATTAAGTGAATAAAAATGGAGTCCTGGAACACCAGTCACTATTAATTGTTCGCACAGTGTAGTCACTACCTCTTCTCCAAAGGCTTTAATAGACTCTAGATCATCTCCATACGACTGCAGACGTAGGCGAATCCAACGAGGAATTTCAGCGCCACAGGCATCTGAAAAACGAAGTAGCTGTGAGCTACTAGTGATCGGCATAATGCCAGCGACAACAGGAACGTCTACCCCAAGTTGATAGGCATCATCTACAAAACGAAAATATGCATCGCTATTAAAAAAATATTGCGTAATTGCTGAGTTCGCACCCGCTTTTATCTTCTCAGCAAAAAATTGGATGTCTTTACTGGGTGACTCTGCCTGGGGATGGGTTTCTGGATAAGCAGCTACTTCAATATGAAACCAATCCCCCGTCTGCTCACGAATAAATTCAACAAGCTGATTCGCATGTTGCAACTCTCCATACTGACCCATACCGGAAGGCAAATCACCCCGCAAAGCAACGATGCGTTTGATCCCCAAAGCTTGATACTGTTTTAGAAGATCAGCGATAAGTGCTTTAGAGCTTCCGACACAAGATAAATGGGGCGCTACCACCTCCCCCATCTCATGGATAGCACGAACAGTTTGCAATGTTCCTGCTTGAGTTGATCCCCCCGCCCCAAAGGTAACGGAATAAAACACTGGCTTGAGGGTGGCGCTAAAGCGCTCACACGTCTGTGCAAGGCGCACCGCACCCTCAGGGGTTTTAGGGGGGAAGAACTCGATGCTTAATTCCATTGAATGGCGGGCTCTTTTGGTAATCAATAACGATAGGTTTCGGGCTTGAAGGGGCCCTCTTTCTGAACGCCAATATAGGATGCCTGCTGATCGCTGAGTTCAGTTAGTTGAGCATTCAGCTTCTTCAACTGTAAACGAGCCACCTTCTCATCCAAATGCTTGGGCAAGGTGTAAACACCGACAGGATATTTGTTTGTACCGGCGGCGCCCCATAACTCAATTTGCGCAATAACCTGATTCGCAAAAGAAGAGCTCATCACATAGGAGGGGTGACCAGTACCGCAACCTAAATTAACTAAACGACCCTTTGCCAAAATGATCAAGCGTTTTTCTGGCATTCCATTTGCTGCTGGGAATATCACATGATCCACTTGTGGCTTGATCTCCTCCCAAGTGTATTTTTCAACACTGGCAATATCGATCTCATTATCAAAGTGGCCGATGTTGCAAACAATAGCCTGATCTTTCATTTTCTTCATATGATCGTGCGTGATCACGTGGTAATTGCCAGTCGCAGTAACAAAAATATCTGCTTTGTCAGCAGCATATTCCATAGTCACAACACGATACCCCTCCATTGCTGCTTGCAAGGCACAAATTGGATCAACCTCTGTAACCCAGACCTGGGCAGAGAGGGCGCGTAAGGCTTGAGCGGAGCCCTTACCAACATCACCATAACCAGCAACTACCGCAACCTTGCCGGCAATCATTACATCGGTGGCACGCTTAATCGCATCCACTAAGGACTCACGACAGCCGTATAAGTTATCAAACTTACTCTTGGTTACAGAGTCATTCACATTGATCGCTGGGAAGCGCAGCTCGCCTTTGGCGTGCATTTGATAGAGTCGATGAACACCGGTCGTAGTCTCTTCGGTGACACCATTAATTTTTGCCAACCGCGTGGAATACCAACTTGGGTCAACTGCTAATTTGCTTTTAATGGCTGCAAATAAAATTCGCTCTTCTTCACTGGTGGGGTGATTGAGCACCGCCTGATCTTTCTCTGCTTTTGTACCGAGATGCAATAGAAGGGTGGCATCACCGCCATCATCCAGAATCATATTGCTAAATCCGCCATCGGCCCACTCAAAAATTTTGTGGGTGAAATCCCAATACTGTTCTAGAGTCTCGCCCTTAATAGCAAAAACAGGGGTACCGTTCGCTGCAATCGCTGCAGCAGCATGATCTTGTGTTGAGAAAATATTGCATGAAGCCCAACGCACTTCCGCACCCAATGCCTCAAGTGTTTCAATTAGGACTGCCGTTTGAATGGTCATATGCAATGAACCAGTGATACGGGCACCACGCAAAGGTTGCTTGGCGGCAAATTCTTCACGAATTGCCATTAGGCCCGGCATTTCAGTTTCAGCAATTTTGATTTCTTTACGGCCGAAGTCGGCCAAACCAATGTCGGCAATGGCGTAGTCGCCATTTAGTTTGAGATCAGAAACAGTATTCATAGTAGCTCCAGCTAAAGAAGGCCAATGGAGCAAGTTAGAAACTCGCCAACCATCGAGCATTCGGGTTAGCGAGCGCAGTTGCAATGAAGTTACTGGGTAACTCCCCTTCAAGCCTGGGGGGCAACATTGGCATCAATGGGCCCCTTGCAACGCTCCTTGAAGGAATTGCCTAAATTGTAATCAATTTTGGCCTAGACGCCTGCCGCCGCCTTTAATGCCGCTGCTTTGTCCTTACGCTCCCATGTAAATTCAGGCTCTTCCCGACCAAAATGACCGTAAGCTGCTGTCTTTCGATAAATTGGGCGCAATAGATCAAGCATTTTGACAATGCCCTTGGGGCGGAGGTCAAAGTGCTCAGAAACCAATTTGGCAATTTGTTCATCAGAAATCTTGCCAGTACCAAAGGTACTAACCATAACCGATGTCGGTCTTGCGACGCCAATTGCATACGAAATCTGAATCAAGCACTTGCTAGCCAAACCTGCCGCGACCACATTTTTAGCAACATAGCGACCTGCATATGCGGCAGAACGGTCTACTTTGGATGGATCCTTGCCAGAGAATGCGCCGCCACCATGCGGTGCCGCACCACCATATGTATCAACAATAATTTTGCGACCAGTTAAACCACAATCACCTTGTGGGCCACCGATGACGAATCGACCGGTTGGATTAACAAGGTATTTGATGTCGCCCTTAATTAGGTTTTTAGGCAACACTGGCTTAATAATTTCTTCAATCACTGCTTCGCGCAATTTTTCTAATGGAATATCAGCGGCATGCTGCGTCGATAAAACGACTGTATCGATTGAATCGGGCTTGCCATTGATATAGCGCAAAGTGACCTGTGACTTTGCATCAGGACGAAGCCAATTTAACCGGCCATCACGTCGCAACTGCGACTGACGCTCAACTAAGCGGTGAGATAAATAAATCGGTAGCGGCATTAGCTCAGGAGTCTCATCACAGGCATACCCAAACATCAAACCTTGATCACCGGCACCCTGATCTAGACCGTCATCATGTGCCTTGTCTACACCTTGAGCTATATCTGGACTTTGCTTGTCATAGGCGACTAAGACTGCGCAGCCCTTGTAATCAATGCCATATTCGGTATTGTCATAACCAATTTCACGCAAGGTATTTCTCGCTACGTGAATGTAATCAACATTCGCGTTAGTCGTAATCTCTCCGGCTAAAACAACTAGTCCAGTGTTACACAATGTTTCTGCAGCAACGCGGGCCTTGGGATCCTGAGCCAAGATCGCATCTAAGATTGCATCGGAAATTTGATCTGCGACTTTGTCGGGGTGACCTTCAGAGACTGACTCTGAGGTAAAGAAATAATCGTTTGCCATTCTATTCTCCTTATCGTTTGCACTGACAACACAACGTGCCGAGAAATACAACGGCGACGCTTTAGCAGATTTTTTTAATTCGCCCCGCAAGTTGTCTTTAACTCGGCGAATCTTTGGATTTTATCCGAATCCTGAAAAACGAGCGAATTCCCTGTGGCAATTGAATATCATTAGCACATGTCTAAAGCCGTATTACGCCTAATTCTTAAGGGGATTGCCAGCCTTCCCCTCGGATTAGCCCAGCTACTGGGTGGCTTGGGTGGAATCCTCGCATTTATGTTCTCTAGCCACTTTCGTGACCTGTTTAAGAAAAACTATAGCAAGGCTATGGATTCAAAAGGGATTGAGCAAAGCCCCTTAAGAGCAGCAGCAGAGTCCGGTATGCTGTTTATCGATAGCCTATGGATTTGGCATAACCCACAAAAAGCTCTGAAGCTTGCTGAAATCGAAGATTGGCAAAAAGTAGAGCAAGCAATTGCCCAAAAAAGGGGCCTTGTGATGCTAACCCCGCATCTTGGCGGTTTTGAGATTATTCCTCGTATTCTGGCTAATCATTTCCCAGCGACAATTTTGTATCGACCGGCCCGTCAAGAGTGGCTCAATGACGTCATTGAGGAACAGCGCGCCTATCCCAATATGAAATTTGTGCCAACCAATCTGCAAGGTGTGCGCAAAATGGTAAAGGCGCTTCAAGATGGCGAAGCAATCGGCATTCTTCCAGATCAAGTGCCCAGCGGCGGTGATGGCGTATGGGTTAAGTTCTTTGGGCGGTATGCTTACACCACCCCCCTACCAGCTCGCCTAGCCAATCGCAATCAGAGTCCGGTTATCTTATTTTCTGCAATTCGTAAATCGCTAGGTCAAGGCTGGGTCGTTAAGGCGCGCCTGTTAGAACCATTAGCCGAAGATGCTCATCAAGCCGCAACTCAAATGAACCAAGCGATCGAAGAGGTCATTCTTGAAGCCCCACTTCAATTTATTTGGTCCTATAACCGCTACAAGCACCCCGAAGGTGCTGAATTACCGCCTACAGGCTATTGAAATCATGGCGCGGTTACACACCCTCCTAAATTACCTTGCACTGAGTATCTTGCGGCTATTTGCTTTCATGCCTTATTCATGGATCGTCCACATCGGTTATAGCTTAGGGTCTTTATTCGGCCGCCTGCCCCACGAACGTAAACGCGTGGTACTAAAAAATTTACGTCTTTGTTTTCCAAAATTATCTGATCAGCAAATTCAGCGCTTAGCCCTTGAGCACTGGCGTTTACTTGGCAGAAGTGTATTAGAGCGCAGTCGAATTTGGCTTGGCAGTGCAGAGCAAATTTTATCGATGATAGAAATTCAATCTGAAATTCCCTTGGGCGATCGTAAACCTCGTATCTTTGTGATCCCTCATTTTGTTGGGCTCGAGGGCGGGTTTATGGCCCTATCTGCAATGGCCGAACAAAATGAATGGCCCCGAGGTGCTGGGCTTTACCAAAACATGAAAGATCCGTTCTTTAATCAGAAGATCATTGAGTGGCGCAATCGGTTTGGGGGTAAATCTATTGCAAGACAGAGCCGTCTTTTGGAGCTCATTCGCGAAATTAAAACAGGCAATTTTATTTTTATCGCGCCTGATATTGATTTAGGTCCCAAAGATTCGGTATTTGTCCCTTTCTTTGGCATTCAAACCAATACAATTACCGCAATCTCGCGCTTAGCAAAAGCTAGCGGAGCAGAAGTCTGCTTAATGATCACCACACTTAGTAAAGACCGAAGTAAATACATTTGTCGCATTCACAAACCCTTAGATCATTTTCCCACCGATGACCCGGTGGCTGATACGGCACGACTAAATCGTTGCTTTGAAGAAGAAATTTACCAGCGGCCTGCAGAGTATTACTGGGTTCATAAGCGCTTTAAATATCGACCTCCAGGTGAAGCAAGCTTGTATGATTAGCCTGTTGAGCCCAATCATTCAAATATGACCAAACTACGCTTTACCAAAATGCACGGTGCCGGCAATGACTTCATTGTGATTGACGGCACGCAGTACGATGTAAGTCATATCGATGCGTCCATCTGGTGCAAGCTGGCACATCGTCATTTAGGTATTGGTGCCGATCAAATATTGATTGTTGAAAAATCGAGTATCCCAGGCGTTGATTTCAAGTACCGTATATTTAATGCGGACGGCGGTGAAGTTGAGCAGTGTGGAAATGGTTCACGCTGCTTTGTACGATTTGTGCATGAAGAAGGCCTCAGTCATCAAAATGAGATTCGGGTTGAGGTTGCTCACACCATACTTACGCTGCGTCGGCTCGCTGATGATCGCGTAGAAGTTGATATGGGAAAACCCATTTTTAACCCGGCTGATATTCCATTCAATGCAACGGGCCTGACTAGTAAACAAGAAATGCATGAGATTTTGTACGCCTTGCCTCTGAGCCAAAATAGCGGTGCTCATGCAGATTGGATTGCAGCCGTATCGATGGGCAACCCCCACGCTGTTCAAGTTGTTGAAGATCTTGATAGCGCTCCGGTTTCTATTGATGGGCCGCTCATTGAAGCGCATCCGGCATTTCCGAATCGCGTTAACGCTGGCTTTATGCAAATTCTTAACCGTCAGGAAATTAAATTGCGCGTCTACGAGCGCGGTGCCGGTGAAACTTTATCTTGTGGCACTGGTGCCTGTGCTGCAGCTGTATCTGGAATCCGCCGTGGCCTACTGGACTCGCCCGTTCAAGTCCATACTCGCGGAGGTACGTTAGAGATCACCTGGAATGGCTTTGCTAATGCTGATGTTTCATCGGTACTGATGACCGGCCCTGCACAAACAGTCTATCGGGGCGAAATCGATTTAGATAATCTATAAGCCTTAAACACCGTAGCGGCTTCGATAGTTTTGTACGGCAGGTAAATAGTGTTGAAGTTTGTCATCTTTTGATTGCTGTAAATAGGCCATTAGATCATTGAGGTTTGCAATCGCGATGACTGGTAAGCCAAACTCCTTGCTGACACTTTGTACAGCAGAATGCTCGCCGATATCTACTGCATTACCCGACTTCTCCATGCGATCGAGTGCAATTAAAACGGCGCAAGGCTTGGCGCCTGCCGCCACAATGATGTCAACTGACTCTCGCACTGAGGTCCCCGCTGAAATCACATCATCAATAATGACCACTCGACCAGCTAAGGGTGCGCCCACAATATTTCCACCCTCACCATGATCTTTAGCTTCTTTGCGGTTATAGGCAAATGAGGTGTTGTGGTTTAAGCCAGCTAAGGCAATAGCGGTGCTTGCTGCCAGGGTAATTCCTTTATAAGCTGGGCCATACAACATATCAAAACGAACTTCCGACTGAATCAAGGCATGAGCATAGAATTCGCCCAGACGCCCCAATCGGGCGCCATCATAAAAAAGACCGGCATTAAAAAAATAGGGAGAAAGTCGTCCCGCCTTCGTTTTAAACTCTCCGAATGACAAAACCTGAGCCTCAAGAGCAAAACGGATAAAGTCAAATTGATTATGTTGTGAATTTGAATTCATAGGCCCTAATGTTACGCATCATTTCAGCTAATCTCAATGGTATCCGCTCCGCTGCCAAAAAAGGGTTTATGGAGTGGATGGCCCATCAACAGGCTGATTTTATCTGTGTACAAGAGCTCAAGGCCCAACGCGCCGATCTTGAGCCAGAGATTCTTTCGCCAAAGGGCTTCAGTTCCTATTTTCATCATGCTGAGAAAAAGGGCTATAGCGGTTCCGGCATCTTTACACCCCATGCAATTGATCATGTGCAGATTGGTTTTGGTAACAAGGAATTTGATGCGGAGGGTCGCTACCTTGAGGTTCAAGTTGGCAAGCTCTCGGTGATTTCAGTCTACATGCCTTCTGGCTCAAGCTCACCCGAGCGACAAGAAGCTAAATTTCGTTTTTTAGAGGCCTTTCTGCCTCACCTCATCGCGCTGCGAAAAAGTAAGCGTCAAATTCTCCTATGTGGTGACATCAATATCGCCCACCATGAAATTGATTTAAAGAACTGGAAAGGTAATCTCAAAAACTCTGGATTTTTACCAGAAGAGCGCTCTTGGTTAACAAAACTTTTTACCGAAGTTCAGTATGTCGATGTCTACCGTAGGCTAGAGCCAAATACCACCGATGCCTGCTATACCTGGTGGAGCCAACGCGGACAAGCTTATGCCAAGAATGTAGGCTGGCGAATTGACTATCAGATTGCGACCCCAGAATTTGCTGAGAGTGCAAAAAAGGCAAGCGTTTATAAAGAACAGCGCTTTTCAGATCACGCGCCACTCATCATCGAATACGATTGGAAACTCTAAGTCTTGCGTAATGCGTCGACACGCATTGCAAGGGTAATCAAAATAAGTACGGGGATGCCAATCAGCGCAGTGGCAATAAAAAAATGCTCATAGCCAAAAGTATCTACATAAACCCCTGAAAACCCAGCCAGCCATTTGGGCAATAGCAACATCATGGAACTAAATAAAGCATATTGTGTTGCCGAATACTGCACATTGGTTAATGAGGACAAATAAGCAATGAATGCTGCGGATGCAATACCAGAGCTTAAGTTATCGGCAGAGATTACCCAAACCAAACCCTGTAAATCATGGCCACGTGTACTTAACCAGGCAAATAGTAAATTGCTAGCGGCCGATAAAACGGCGCCTAACAATAACACTCGCATCACTCCAAAACGCAGCGTCAATAAGCCGCCCAGGAAGGCGCCCAGTAAAGTCATGATGACCCCAAATACTTTAGTGACCGCTGCAACCTCATCTTTGGTATAGCCCATATCTACATAAAATGGGTTCGCCATAATGCCCATCACCACATCACTAATGCGATAAATAGCAATCAAGCCGAGGATTAAAAAAGCCTGCCAGCGATAACGACTAATAAAATCTGCAAAGGGCTGAATTAAGGTTTGCGCTAACCATTGCCCAGCAGATCGTGCCTTGGGCAAAAGAATGGCCTGCGGTTCAGGACTTAATAAAGTTGTAATCACACCAACGCCGATTGATAGTGCCATGCATAAATAGGCGAATTGCCAGGCGTCCACCGAATAAACGCCTGCAGTAACTTCAATCCGGGCAGCCAACCATAATGCGCCTGCGCCTGCCCAGATCATGGCGAGGCGATAGCCTGTTTGATAGCTAGCAGCCAATACTGCCTGGTATTGTGCTTTTGCCGATTCAATGCGAAAGGCATCTAAGGCAATGTCTTGGGTGGCCGAACCAAACGCCACCAAAAGAGCGAACCAGACAATGGGCTCAAGATTCTGTTTTGGATCACTGCTTGCCATTCCAATTAAACCAAGAATAATCAAGAGCTGAGCAAACAATAACCAACTGCGACGCCGCCCAAAACGTTTGGTTAAAAATAAAATTGGCACCCGATCGACCAACGGTGCCCATAACCATTTACCAGCATAGAACAATGCAACCCAGGATAAGTAGCCTATTGTGCTGCGATCAATTCCTGCTTCACGCAACCAAAAGCTCAAGGTACCTAATACCAAAAGAAGCGGCAAACCCGCTGAGAACCCCAAAAAGAACATGCGAACACTGGGCCACTCAAAATAGACCCGTAAGTCCCTTGTCCAAGAGCGAATACTATCGAGCGCCACGTACGCGATATATGGCTAGGCTTCCCAATAAATTAGGCGCCAATTGAACGGTCTTACCTTCATGCAAAACAACCCGACCCACTATTTCAATGCCTAATTTATATGCAAGCGCCTCAAAATCAGCAATGGTAAGAACGCGAACGTTCGGAGTATTAAACCACTCATAGGGCAATGATCTCGACACTGGCATTCTGCCAAGGGCCACTGCGACGCGATGTGACCAATGTCCAAAATTTGGGAATGAAACAACGCATTGTTTTCCAACCCGAACTACCTCTCTTAAGATGCGCTCGGTTTGATGAATGGTCTGCAATGTTTGTGACAAGACAACCGTATCAAAACTTTGATCCTCAAAAAGAGCTAGTCCACCTTCCAAGTCTTGCTGGATAACATTCAAGCCTTTTTGTATACAAGCCAAGACCGCAGCATCTGTGATTTCAACACCATAGGTTTTGGCCTGACGCTTAGTACGAATAAATTCCAAAAAGGATCCGTCTCC
>JAIXPN010000033.1 GCA_027486235.1 Burkholderiaceae bacterium | reverse complement strand
CGGCCATCCCAAAATCGGTGCAGCGATGCTCAACAAACATATCCCATTCTTCAAAAGAGTCTTCATCGAGCAAGAGCTCAATGCGCTCACGAGCAGTTAACTTGCCTTTGGCATGCTGAGCAGCAATTCGCTTCTGTCCACCACCTAGACGCGCCAACTCGCGTTTGGCTTCTAGTTGAGAAATAATTTCTTGCATACAAACTCCTGGATTAAATGGTGTGTATCCCTTGCATTGCTACTTCATAGCCTCTAATAGGCGGCGTGCAGCAACGGAAGGGGTAATCGTTCCTTGATTTACTGCGGCACTCATTTCTGGTAACAAACGTTCTACAGCAGGATGGTTCTTAAAGTTACTCTTTAGAGCGCTATCAATTCGCTCCCACATCCAAGCGCCCGCTTGTTGCTTGCGACGCTCCTGTAAATGGCCGTTTGCAGTCTCAAGCTCCTGAAAGCGCTTTACTTGGCTCCATAACTCCTCAAGGCCCTCTCCGAGCAGAGCGCTCATGCGTAAAACGGTTGGGTGCCACTCTTCTTTAATATGCGCTGCATGATCGGGGTTACCTTGAAAACCCATTAAGCGTAATGAACTCGTAATGAAAGCTTGAGCGCGCGTTGCGGCATCCGGATCAATATCAGCTTTATTAATGACGATCAAATCTGCAATTTCCATCACCCCTTTTTTGATAGCCTGAAGGTCGTCTCCCGCATTGGGTAACTGCAGCAACATAAACAAGTCGGTCATCCCAGCTACCGCAATCTCGCTTTGACCAACACCCACAGTCTCCACAATCACTACATCATGACCCGCAGCTTCTGCTAAGAGCATCACCTCGCGCGTGCGTTCTGCTACACCCCCAAGCGTTCCCGATGAGGGGCTTGGGCGAATAAAGGCGTTCTCGTTCACGGAGAGAAGTTCCATACGTGTTTTATCACCCAAGATCGACCCGCCCGATAAGCTTGACGATGGATCAATGGCTAAAACTGCAACACGATGGCCTTGTTTGATTAGGTAGAGACCTAGGTTCTCAATCAAGGTTGATTTACCTACACCCGGCACCCCAGAGATACCGAGACGAAATGATTTACCCGTATGGGGCAAGATGGTATTGAGCAATACGTCAGCCCGCTCACGATGATCCGTGCGGGTTGACTCTAGAAGAGTAATTGCTTTTGCAAGAGCGCGACGTTGAGCTGGGCATGGCTTGCCCAATAAAGCCTGAATAATTTGCTCATCGGTTTGAACAGTTGGCATGCGCTCTATCTCAATTGCTCAATCATGAAGTGATTTGTTTACGGATTTGCTCGAGCACATCCTTTGCCGATGCTGGGATCGGCGTACCAGGCCCATAAATCCCTTTAACCCCTGACTCATACAGGAACTCATAATCCTGTCGTGGAATCACACCGCCAACAAAGACAATAATGTCATCCGCACCTTGTTTCTTCAGTTCAGCAACAATTGCTGGCACAAGAGTTTTATGACCCGCCGCTAAGGTAGAGATACCTAAGGCATGCACATCGTTCTCAATGGCCTGGCGAGCACATTCCTCCGGAGTTTGGAAGAGAGGTCCCATATCAACATCAAAACCAAGATCTGCATAGGCAGTTGCCACCACCTTAGCACCTCGGTCATGACCGTCTTGCCCCAACTTCGCAATCATCACCCGTGGGCGACGACCATATTGTTTTGCAAACTCGGCAATCTCGCCTTTGAGTTTCTCCCAACCCTCTGCTGAATCGTATGCGGCTGCGTACACTCCGGTCACCTTTTGTGTATCGGCTCGGTGGCGGCCATAAACCTTTTCCAAAGCATCCGACACCTCGCCCACCGTTGCGCGTAAACGAATTGCTTTGATCGCTAAATCCAATAAATTACCGGTATTGTTTTCTGCTGCTTGGGTTAATGCTGCAAGCGCTTGCTCTACCTGTTGAGAATCGCGCTTGGCTTTGATTGCCTTCAAGCGAGCAATTTGATTGTTACGAACCTTGTCGTTATCAATCACCAAGACATCAACCAAACTCTCCTCTTTCAGTTTGTACTTATTGACACCAACAATGACATCTGCCCCTGAATCAATCTTGGCTTGCTTTTGAGCGGCTGCCGCTTCGATCTTTAACTTAGCCCAACCGCTCTCCACCGCCTTGGTCATACCACCCATGGCATCAACCTCGGCAATGATTTCCCAGGCAGCATCCGCCATCTCTTGAGTGAGCTTCTCCATCATGTAAGAACCTGCCCATGGATCAACAACACTAGTGATATGCGTCTCTTCTTGCAGAATCAATTGAGTATTACGGGCAATGCGTGATGAGGTCTCCGATGGCAAGGCAATAGCTTCATCAAAGGAGTTGGTGTGCAAGGACTGGGTGCCACCAAATACTGCAGCCATCGCCTCTACTGTGGTGCGCACAATATTGTTATAGGGGTCTTGCTCGGTTAAGGACCATCCTGAGGTTTGGCAATGGGTGCGCAGCATCGATGACTTTGGGTTCTTTGGTTTGAACTCTTTCATGATGCGCCACCACAGCATGCGTGCAGCGCGTAACTTAGCAACTTCAAGATAAAAGTTCATGCCAATGGCAAAGAAGAACGAAAGTCGGCCTGCAAACGCATCCACATCAAGACCTTTGGCCAAAGCGGTCTTCACATACTCCTTGCCATCTGCCAGAGTAAAGGCAAGCTCCAAGGCTTGATTTGCACCCGCCTCTTGCATGTGATATCCAGATATCGAGATGGAGTTGAACTTTGGCATGCTCTTGGCGGTGTATTCAATGATGTCGCCAACAATGCGCATCGATGGTGCGGGCGGGTAAATATACGTATTGCGAACCAT
>JAIXPN010000040.1 GCA_027486235.1 Burkholderiaceae bacterium | reverse complement strand
CTAAAGCGGCAATGCCAAAGTGGACTTCCGGGTCTTCGGTGAATAACTACCTCACCATCACGCAGATAAAGCTCTGTGGGCTCGGCGTATTTGAGCTGACTTAAGACTGTGGGTTGTGACACGTGCTGGGGCGAGGAGATTACTTCCAGGTGACTTTCAGGTACTTTGATTACCTTAGTCACTTTGCAGGCGTCGTGCGGTTTTCATAAAGCTATTTTATTTTCAGAGTTTTAGTTGGACAACCTTTGCATGAAACGTCCTTTTAAAGGACGTTTCTTTATCTAAGGGCAATCTTGATTTAACTTTTTATTCGCCCTTTTCGGCATAAGTCTCTCTATAAACAGGCTTTAAGACTTTCACTAAATTATCAACATCCATTGCGGCCAAATTAGACCTGCCACCAATAATGTTTACTTCTTTGATGAAATTTCTAAAGCTTTCTCTTTTAAATTTAATGCCTTCACCATAAGCCTCATCAGTAATCTTCAAAATTGCAGTGGCTACATTAATAGCATTTGACGTACTATTTCGCTCTAATAAAGAAGACCTATAGTCGCTGTTAAAAAATAAAATTTCAAATACTTTATCTACCGTGAAGGCGGTAATATGCTTGGCAGTATGACCCATCCACCACAATCTAGATATAGCATTGTCTCTCATGCGCCCGCGAACACCATTTGCAAACCAATGGTTAGAAATGTCTGCCAATTTATCTTCTGCAGACTCTCTAAGTGGCCATCTTTCCTTTGCATAATCCTTGAACTGTGAGAAACATAACGTTACCCACAATCTTTCATCCGTTGCATTGGCTGGCGTTAGATTGGGCAAAACATCTAGAATGATTTTGCAGTTTGCGGCATCTCCATTTAATTCTTGTGTAGCGCCCTTAGGTTTTTCAAGCATCACATCTAAGTTAATTACATAACTCGTAGTAACCAAAGATAGGTCTAATAAATCGCACAGCTCATCGAAGGATAAGTCTAGGTGATGGGGATTAACCAATAAATCTGACTTCAGCCTCTTAACGCTCTCGGTATTTAATACACTATAGAAATTATTCGACATTTCTTAACATCCTTTGTACGCCATATTTAGACACTAATTGTTGAGCATGTATGCAAAGATCGTTGAAATCGCTTTCGGGGCTAATAACTTTTCCCAGCGAATTTAGCTTTAAACGAAGTGCCCTCACCCACTTGAGACTCTCAGAATCCTCGTTATGGATCATGAAATCTAGTGCGGCTTGAATACAGTCTTTATAAACAGACATCGCAAGCATCGGCGCTTTGTCTTTTTCTTCTCTGCAAACATCCCAGATATGGCGAAATTTTTTTCCCATATAGATTGTGATCATGTCTTCTTCGAGACTGAATCTGTAAGTTTCTTCCGGAATCTCAAGTGATGTCTCTACACGAACCAAAGATTCAAATTGCAGTTTATTAAATTCGATATACTTTACCTGCGGGTCGTCATATGCCAATATGTCACCCGGACTTATAGTAAACGGATCATCGCCAAACTCCTCATTCAGGTCATCAGAAAAATAGTTTTTAATCTCGGTCTTTGCCACAATCAGTGGACTAATGAGCACTTTGCCATAAAGCTCTCCAGCCTTGAATTCAATAGCTCCAGACTGTCCTACAAGAAATACTCTCCTATATAGCGTATCAGTACAGCCAACATCTATGGCATAGGATGCCTTGTTATCAGCAATTAGATCAGATAGAGAATCGCTAGATAATAGAAATGAATATTCTAGAAAAATATTATTTGTTTCTGGACTTGCATCTTTTCGAACATCGATTGTTGTCTGAAATTCAGAATCTAGATAATCATCGCCACGACCAAGAACAGGATATGGGAATGCTTTAATTATCGATTTCATACGCTTCCGCCTCTACAGAAAAATCAATCTTGCGCTCAGAAAACTTAACCAATACGCACTCTCTTTCGCCCTTTACCAACTTAACATCAACGGCATTTACAGTTTTCCCATCTAACATCAAGTTAAGCGCCTCATTTCCAACTTCGCCTGATTTCTTAAAGCTTATTGAGACATTTCCTGTTATAGGCGCATCGAAATATATATAAGCTTCACTATCATTTTTAGCTCTCATCCTAATATTTTCTAGCTTCATATAATTTTTAGGCTTTAACCCGGAGGTAGGCTTAGAGGGGCCAATGATTTTAGTTTTGCCATCCTTATCCGGCTTTTCGCCGCCCTCTTTTCGTTTTTTCTTTTCACCACCCCTTTGACCTCTTCCCTTTAAATCATCGAGACTGCCGTCACCTGGCAATGATGAGTCGCTTGGAGGTCTAGGTTTGAATCCATAACTACCATCGGCTATTTGTATAGTTGCCCCGCGCTCTGTGTGACCCTTTCCTTCTTCTGGTATTTCAGAAATCTCAGAAAATAAATCCTCTAGCTCATCAACCGTTACTCGATCATCGGATGTGTACTGCGCAAATCTTTTTAAGAGTTCCCTAACGCTAGAAGCAAAAATTTCATATTTTCTCTTTGCATCTTTTCTTTTTATAAGGTTATCTATTCGATCAAATGCAAAATTATTATGCTCTGGATTCTCTATGTTTTTAAGTGTTTCTGATCCTTCGCCGGTTACACAAACAAAAAAGTCAAACGGCTTTAGATTTTGGAATCTCTGAAGCGATGGCGCAGACCTAGTGATAAGCATTCCATTTTCTCTTGCAATAGCAACAGATCTTGTATCAACGTCTTCGCCCATTCGGATATACCAATCTATACGCCCGAATTTAGATATCTGTTGCTCACCCCTATCTGTGTAATTAACAATTGTTTCTATTGCCTTAAAGCATTCTGAAATATATTCGTTATCTACTTCATCAAATGTTTTGTCTAATTCGTTTTTATAGTAATGATATCTTTCCTCAATATTGTCAGAAGTTAAGGTTTCGAAATCACCAACCTGAACTATTAGGTACCCCTTTTTAATTGCATAAAAGAAGTTTGCTATTGCAGTGATTGCTATAGATTTATATGAGCCGAGATTAAATATTGTATGTGGCACAAAAATACTAGTCCCAGTATTCTTTGAGAACTCTTCTCTTGTTCTAATTGCCCATTTAGGTATCTCATCATTCTCAAGCGGCAAACATCCTTCTAATTTTCCATAGAAGCCTGTGCCCTGAGACATCTCTGTAGCTGATTTTGCATGGGACTGTAGAATGCTTTTCCCTTGAAATCTATATTTGTGTCCAGAGTCTTGCTTAATCTTTGTGAGGTAAAACAATGATCTAACATTGCTATTGGCAAATGGGGCTTTAGATCCATGCCCAAATGACCCCAATGATGATGTAGATGTTTTCTGACTGAGTCCCGCGCCCTTCGTTAATGCAAACCAAGCTCCATTCGGGCCGGTAACTGGTCCAGTCAATCCCATTGTATTGCTGTCATGAATACAAAGAAAATTTATTTTTTCATTTTCTTTGATCATCTTAATTGCGGCATCATAAAAATCAACGGCAAAATCTAAATTCTGTTTTTTAGCGGTTTCTTTTGCCAAGCTCAGGTGTTCCTCTAGCGACGAAACCTCTGGTGCTTCTTTTTTATCAATGGTGATAATGCTGAAATTGACCGTAACGGGTTGATTTGTGTCTATTGATGCATCTAAACTGTTTTGCACAGTTTCTCGCACAAGGGCAGAGAGTCGTTGCCCTTTAAATGTGTCTATTCCGGAGTTGTTAAACCCGTCGGCAAGCCCGCCTCCGTTATTAGGAAAGTACCATTGCGTCTTTGACATTTTCTACCTCAAACATTGTTTCAATAATATTTTTGAATATTGCATCAGCCACATCTATACATATTGCATTACCAATCATTGATAGCTTTGTGCTTTCTGACACGCCCTCTGGAAACTCGAACTCACTCTTCCTGATACATTGAAGAGCCATTAACTCCGAAACATTTAACCGCCTAATACCAAATTCATCTATTACGAATGGAACATTGTGTCCGCCGCCTCCCATATTTGCAGTTAAGGTTGGGCATATGTTTTCAGGACATGATCTTGCATCTACTCGTCGTATTTGAAATAACCGATTTGTGCCATCGGCCTCAGCATTTCTTCTAATCATCCTTGCATATTTGTTTTCTTCGTCCAAATAAAGCCTACTTTCTTGCTTGCTTTTTCGATCTACGTATTTCCACAAATCTTTTTTTATCTTCTTTGGCTTTGGAAATACAAATTTATTTTTCTTAAAATATTTGGAGTGAGCCGCTACGATAAAAAGTCTTTCTCGTCTTTGTGCAGTATTTCCAATTCCATAACTATCCAATATTTGAGCGTTCTCTATGCTTACCCAATAACCGATTTTTCTTAGCTGATTTATTACAACTCGGAGTCTTGCACCACCATCGAATAACTTTAGGTTAGACACATTTTCGAGCAATAAGACTTTTGGCGGACTTTTCATCTCCATGCATAGTCTTGGAATTTCAAAAAATAATTTACCTCTTTCGTCTTCGAAGCCTAAATTATCTCCAGCAACAGAAAAAGATTGGCATGGAAACCCTGCGGAAAGTATGTCTATATCCCCATTAAGCTCCTCATGATTTTTTGCCAAAACATGCCTAATATCCTCAGAGCTGATTTTTGTATCTTTAAAGTTATGCCTCAGAGTAATGCAACATGCTTCGTCAAACTCGTTGATGAAGACTGTTTTAATTCTATTTCTCTCGGCGGCAAGGACAAACCCCCCTAGTCCAGAAAAAAGTGCTACGTGATGAAGCATCGGAAACCTTTTATTTCTTCTTGTTTTTAAATGTGAAAGCTGCCTGGCTTTCTGCCGCCCCAGACTTGTATCTCTGCTTTGCATTTCTCATCTCAGACTCTAAAGCATCAAACATCTCTTTTACGTGCTCCTCGCTATAAGAGTAGTTCCTCGTATCGCTCAAATTTCCAATTAGTCGAATACGGTTCATCGCTTCTGATACTCGTTTTTGAGCTAAACGCTCAAATTTCTCATATTTTTCTGCATCTTTAGTCACTTTTTTTCTCCTTCAGTTGCTACAAATCTGATATATGTTGATAATATATCACATTATTTGCATTTAATTACGAAATATTTTAGATACATTTTTGATATATAACAAGGATAAATCCATGAAATTATTATACTTTTTTCTAATTGCAACGCCCTTTTATAGCGCCCATGGTCAGACATATAGCCTAAATAATTCACCATACAACATTCAGAACAGCCCCTACAGCATGGATAACTCACCTTTCAACATGCGCAACAGTCCATACAACATGGATAACAGCCCCTACAACGCTAACTCAGCAAATGGTGTTTATGACAATGCTGGTAATAGGGTAGGTTATGCGGTGAAAGCCCCAAGCGGCGTAACCAACTACTTTGACAACAGTGGCAATCGTATTGGCTACACCCCATCTAAAAAATGATCGTCTCTTTGCTTGTTGCCATGCTCTTATCGGTCATATCACCTGAGCCGATCTTGCTACGAAGTGCCATTGATATCGCAAGAATTATTGGACTACCAAGAATGAAAACCTTTGATCGTCATGTGCTGAAGATCATCTATTTGAACGAAATGGACTCAAGTCAGATTTATCAAACCCACACAAGACGAGAATTTTTTAACAACTATTTCAAGTTAAGCCCTGTAAGGGCTATGTAAAGGAGGACATGTGCGCGACTACACATACATAGAAGGCTACCGATTCATCATTTTAAATATCTATCGAAGTAAACGATTTGACGTTGATCGTCTAGATATCAACTTTGCGGATAAAGATAAACCTGAGTTTGTCAGAGGGCTAAGAGTAGTTGATCACAACGAATCCGAGACATACCTAGTTCATGGAGAGGATGCGGACAACCTAAGTTACAGCCTTTGCTTTCTGCATCACGAAAACACAGACAATAAACCAGACTATTTTGATGAATACCTAATTCAGGCAACCACAAATAAAGAGTATCTGATACAAAAGTTATTCAAAGATGAGAAACCAGTAATTGCCTCCGTACATTGAGCCGACGATTTGTCCTTTTAAAGGACGCTTCATTAGCGGGATTTAATACAAATATTTAAGAGAGTTACCTAACAAATCTACTTCATCTAAATATACATACTTTGATTCTATTTTTTTTATAGCTTTTTTAAATAGTAAATGTTTTTATAACGAAATGAAAAAAATGCATTTGAAAAATATTCAACAACTAAAGGAGCTGAGAGAAATTCTTGATAAGAATCTGTACGCAGGTCACAGCTTAATTACTTACGACTTAATTCTAGATATTTTGCAGGCACATTTACAGGGAAGATCACTTACTATCAAAGAGTTATGCACGGGTTCTATAAAAAGCGCACTCAATACCAGAAAGCATATTGATCTACTGATTGCCGATGGATGGATAGTTCTCTCAAATGGTCTTCAT
This sequence comes from Burkholderiaceae bacterium, assembly GCA_027486235.1. GTDB lineage: Bacteria > Pseudomonadota > Gammaproteobacteria > Burkholderiales > Burkholderiaceae > Polynucleobacter > Polynucleobacter hoetzingerianus. The sequence continues at coordinate 26,921 of JAIXPN010000040.1, read as the reverse complement.
GACAAGCGGCACCGACTTGTCAATGCTACAGATAAATTAATTCTCTTGGTTGATGGGTTACTAGAGCGACAATTAATTTATCAATAAAAGTATGCATATTTAATATGCATATAAATCGAAGATGAATTAAATTGTTTTAAAAAGTTGAAGCATAGATACTAAAACCCTTATCAATAGGGGGTTTGAATGAAAAAACTAACAAGTCTTTTAGCATTTGCAGGTATTGCAACTTTTTCCAGTATTCAAGTGCATGCCCAATCAAAGTTTGATGGTGCATACGGTCAAATAGGTGTTGGCTACGAAAGTATTGCACCAAGCTACTCTAATAGTAATTTCACTGTGGTGGGCGTTGGAACTGCTCCAATCAACACTTCAATTAGCAATGCAAATGGATTTACTGGTGTTGTAACTGTTGGCTACATGGGAACAATCACCAAAGATTTCTTGCTAGGCATTGGTGCTGAATATTCTCCTATTGCTGGGCAAAAGGCAAATTACTCAGGTAGCGTATTGGGTACATCATTAGGCAACGGTTCTTACAACAAAGAGAACTCGTACAATATTTTTCTATCACCAGCGACTCCTATCGGCACTGATGGTTTGCTGTACGGAAAGGTTGGCTACACCGGCGCAACCATTAAAGATACTTTTGGCTCAAGCTCTACAAACACCAACTACACCGGGTACTCGCTAGGTTTGGGTTACAAGCAAATAATTCAGGGCGGCTTATACGGTTTTGGTGAGTTTAATTACATGAGTTATGGCAATAAAACAGCCAGCTCCACAGGTACTATATCTGGTTATACCGTTACATCATCCGTCACATCCAATGCAAATGCATACAACCTAATAGTCGGTATAGGCTACAAGTTTTAAAAATTATTAGATGAGGGCTCGCCCTCCTCTTTAATTTTTTACTTCACCCAAAGAATCAAATGAAAAAAAATCTGCCCATAGTTTTTTCTGCGCTATTTGTTGTTATTGCTTTACCCGGCTGTTATCCAACTTCTTTAGTTGATCAGCAAAAAGATATCAATGCCGCTAAAGGCGAGGGCGACAATCTTTCTATTGCCAAAGTACAAAAAGAAATCAAGATTGGCATGAGCTCTGCCGATGTTGTCTTAGTGCTTGGCTCGCCTAATATGGTAACCACAGACGATAAACGCCGGGAATCCTGGGTATATGATAAGGTCTCTACTGAAGGTATGGCAAGCACTTCGAGTGGAGCCCGTTTCTTTTGGTTGCCTGCGGATAACAAGGCTGCAGTGAGCCGCACGCAAAAGACCCTCACCATCGTCATCAAGTTTGATGAAAAAGGTATGGTTCGTGACTTTGCTTACAACACCTCGAAGTTTTAACAGATGATCAACGGTAAAAAAGTCATAGCAAGCATCTGTGCGATTAGCGTCTTTTCTGGTTGCGCCACTACTATTCCGCCGGAAGCTCTCCAAATGCAGCCCGATACGCTTGCTAATCGGCAGATTCAGTCCCGTAAGTACGATATTAAAACCGAAAAAGAACTCTTAAGCGCCTCAGCCAGTGTTTTACAGGATATGGGTTTTAACCTCGATGAGTCGCAAACCTCCCTTGGGGTGATTGTGGCCTCCAAAAGCAGGGATGCAAAAGATGGGGGGCAAATAGCTGGTGCCATCCTAATGGGCTTCTTATTTGGTGCAGCCGCCATGAGTTACGACAAAAACCAAAAAATCAGGGCATCTCTTGTAACCAAGCCGGCCGTTACGAATAACCCTATAAAAGTAGAGCTTACTACCAATGCAGGCAAGAGCATCAAGTTCGACCAGCAAGTTGAAGCATCTAGTGGCTTTGTGGTCCGGGTGACATTTCAGCGCATGGTTTGGAATCAAAACAACGTGATGACCAAAGTCGAAGCGATTAACGATCCGGCAATATATACCGAGTTCTATGACAAATTATCTAAATCCGTTTTCTTGCAGGCACAAAATGTTGATTAAGCACTCTATGCGGCATCCCTTGCTGGCGATTATTGCTAGCACTCTGTTACTGGCAGGATGCCAGACCATGCAAGAGCGGGTGCTTGATTCCTCTGCGACTGGGCAAACCTCGGTTGAGCTACGTGCAATTCAGTCACGCTCGTTTGATACAAGCGACAAACAAAAGACGATGCGTACCGTAATCGCAACGCTACAAGACCTCGGCTTTGTGGTGGACAAGGCTGATTTGGACTTAGGATCTATTTCTGCAACAAAGCTAAGTGGCTATGCACTACGTATTACTGTTAATGTGCGCCCTGGAGCCTCAGGTAAGAATATGATTGTGCGTGCTAACGCCCAATACAACATAACGCCAGTGACGGATCCAAAGCCTTATCAAGACTTTTTTGTATCCCTACAGAAATCTATGTTCTTAACAGCCAACAATGTTGATTAATTTCAACCACTAAAGTAACTCTGCCCAGCTTGACTTTCTAGTGCCTCTTTGTGTATACAAACGCAAAGGGGGAAGTCAAATGAATGCCAGCTTTCAATTTGGAAGATTTACCGTAAAAATAATCGGTAGGGGGCTAGAGAACGAGCCCTGGGTCATTAGTGGAGTTGATGATCCCTCAGCCACCGCGATGGTTGAGCAAATGGTTATCAAGCAGATGATGGACGCAACCGGTCTGGATTGGCATATAGCAGGTACAGCATTGTTAAGTGTTGAAGGTAAAAGGGTTGCTCAGCTAACTGTTGGCGTTAAGGGCATGGACAAAACAAGAGATTTTTTCTTTGACGTTACAGAAGCTTTTATGGGGCAGTAATTGGCTGGGGCGCTTGGAAATGCCTAATATTGGGTACGCTTTTTTGGGGATCCATCTTCGGCGTTATAGGCGGCGGTTTTCCCTCAAAATTCTTCCCTGCCTTTTTAAACGTAATCATGTGGGTAATTCCATTCATTGGCCTTGTAGTCATTGGCGAGATTTTTGGACTTTTTAAAAAGGGTGAGGACAAGAAATAATCACGCCCCCTTTTATAATGTCCTTTAAAAGGACATTGCATGAAAAGGGTGCCCCGAGCAAGACCGCTTGAATAGCAGAAACGGTGAAACAGGATTGAACATCCTGACGCTTAGATTACTAGCTCTAGTCAATGACATATGGCGCTAGACCTAAGGTGATGACACCATCAACTACTTTTAGGCAAACTGAAATGAAAAAAGAGAGCTAGAAGCTCTCTTTTTGAATCTTGGTGGCCCGGGGCGGAATTGAACCAGGGCCGAGGATATCAATCCGCCTAGTGCTTTTTTGCCACTACATTGATGACGCCCTTCATTCCTGCTTCATAATGCCCTGTCTCAAAGCATGCCATGGCATATTGCCCAGGATCCTTAAAAGTCCAAACCAATTCTGTTTGCTGTCCTGGTTTCGCTGAGATTTCATTCGTATGGTGATGTCCTTTTGTGTTGGGGTTAGCCATCTCTTTAGCGTGAGCCATGATTTCCTTTTCGCTACCAATCACCAACTCATGATCCACTTTGCCCTTGTTAACCAAAATGATGCGAATGGGCTCACCTGCCCGCGCTTCCCATGTTGCGGGAGAAAAACGCATAGTGTCATCAACCTCTATGCGAACCTCTTTCATTGATGGGACAACCACTTGTGCTTGTGGGGTTCCATGATCATGACTATGACCATCACCACCATGCTCATTAAAGTAAGAGAGGGCATATAAAGATGCGGCGATAACTAGAGCAAGACTAATGAAGCCATAAATGAGAACAGACCTCATTTTTACCTTACCCTTGCCTTCCATTAAATACATCGCCAACAAAGACATGGCAAACCCAACTGGAACTACCCATGAACTTCTAGCAGGAGAATCGGGGAAGTGCTGAAGTCCGCCAGTAAAGAAACCCAAACCAATTGAAGCAACAATACCAATGGCCAATACATCAGTCCAGCTATGGTCTTTATCGGGATTAGAAATCTTCTCTAGTGTGCCGCCAACCAGATAGATTGCGACTCCGAATACAGCAGTCCAGATAGCTCGTTCGCCACTAAAAAATCCATGAGTAATAGCGCCAGCAGTAAAACTAATACCGGTGTATTTACAAAGTGAGGCGATGTGACTAAGTGGAAAGTTCATAAAATGTCATAAGTGATTTATTGATTGTTAAGTGTAGTCCAAGGACTTATCCTACTAATAACCAATACACAATAAAGGCTTCTATGGCTTGGATCATCACCAAATATCTACTAACAGCAGGAATGGTTGTGTTCATCTCTGAGGTAGCTAAACGCAGTGATAGGTTAGGCGGTTTTATTGCGGCATTGCCCTTGATGACTCTTTTAACTCTTGTATGGCTGTATATAGAAAACCAGCCCGAAGAGAAGATAGCTAATCACGCCTATTACACCTTTTGGTATGTGATTCCCACGTTACCTATGTTTCTGCTCTTTCCATACTTACTGCCAAAACTGGGGTTTTGGATGACTATGGGGGCAAGCGTTGTTGTGACCGTTATATGCTTTGGCTTATTTGCTTTGGTTATGAAGGGCCTTGGGGTTCAATTGTTGTAGTGAGTGTCGCTTAAATCGACGCCTGACTGACACAAGGATGTGATGTCCTTGTTGTGGTCGGGGTACCCCACGCATGAATTGTCCTTTAAAAGGACATTACCCATTAATAATGACAGCGGCTTAAGACTTTCTTATATACGCATATACGTATGTATACATACATCTGCCAAAAATAGGACTGACTTTTACTTTAAATAGCGATATATGCGTATATACGCATATATGGGATGTCCTTTTAAAGGACGACTCAGTGAGTGTCTATTTAATCGACGCTTAGGTTAAGGAATGGCGAGAGCCAACTTCAGATCTCTCGCATACCTTCAAAGTCCTTTTTTCTCAAACCAGCGAAACATACCAAGGGTAATCAACGCGAATATCACTGCAATAACCCATTGATTAACACCAGTAGCCTCAGGTAATCCAATCTTGCCAAGGTCTGACCAAGCAAGCACCGTTGATTTAAAGAATGGATACATTTGGGCATATATTCCTGCGCCTACAACCATACCAATAACTCCAAAGATTGCAGTCCAACGACCTTCGCCTACTGCGCCTACTGAGGTGCCAGGACAATAGCCCAAGACTGCCCAACCTACCCCAAACAATGCGCCGCCCACCAAAATGCCACCGACATTCATTGCTTTAAGGCTCAATGTAATAAGCCCCATCTCATGCAATGCCAAAATGCCAAACATTCCGACAACAATAGCGGAGAGCATGAACTTAAATATGGTCATATCTTTTAATAGCAATGCGCCAACTTGCTTGTCATAGCGTAATACACGCCCTTTTTGTAATAAGAAGCCAAAGATAACGCCAGTAGCTAACCCTAATAGTTGATCTATTGACATGATTAGCTTGCCTTTCTATACATAAAGTTTGCGACGATCACGCCAAAACCAAAGAACATGGCTAATGCGACAAAGGAACTTACGGATAACTGCATCATGCCGCTCAGTCCATGTCCACTAGGACAGCCATCGGCTAAGCGAGCGCCAATCATTGCCACGATGCCGCCCACAAAAGCATATACAGCACGCTTTGGTACTGAAGAGCCAAAATGTTTTTTCCATAATGGTGGCAAGCTTTCTAACTTAAAACTGCCATCCGTTTTTGAAGAGAGTAAAGCGCCAAAGAAGATGCCAATCACCATGAGAAATTGCCAATCAATGACAACCTTTTCTTTTGCGTAATAAACATTTTGTGCAACATAACTGGGGTCTACCACTTGAACTGCTAGACCTGCCGCGCGAACAAAAGTAGTTGATGCTCCTAAGTAGGTGGACTTGCCCATATAAACGGTAGTCAGATAGACAGAAACAATAGCCAGTACTCCAACTAAGGCTCCTGCCAAATAGGGACTCCACCCTTTAGAGCTAGATGCTCTAGTTTGTTCTGGATTGATCATCGTAAATCCTTATTAGTGATTTGCTTTTAAGCTGTTGGCAAAAGATTACTTAGAACAACTGCCATTGCCACGGCCAGTGCCACAAGAATTGATGCCCAAGATTGGATACATTGGGCAGAACTTAAATAAGCCAGTTGCCAAAGGAACAATGCCAATCCAGCCCCATACGCCAACCACATTGCTTGCGGCTAAACCAACTAAGACCAGTCCAACAGAGATGCGTAGTACGCGATCGATACGGCCAACATTACATTTCATATAACCCCCATTAATTATTATTTTTGCTTTGTTAAGACTATGCTCATAAGCACCAAGCCATTTGATCTATATCAATAACTTGTCTGCATTGAGCGGTGTTACCACCCGAAGGTGGCTTCTACCCACGCTCAACTGATTTATCCGCAGTTTCTGCCCGACATCATTTGCGGACTATGTCCTGCTGGCAAAGTAATGCCTTTTTCTTTGGCGCGCTTTTCCATCTCTGTATGTGTAGCTGTCATGATTGCTTGACGCTCTTCTACTGTCTTGGCATCAATCATCTTGTCCATCATGGCCAGTCTTTCGGCAGGAGTCATCAACTCACGCATAATTTTCATGTTGGCGTTTTGCCCCATCATCTGACCTTGCATCATTTGACCGCGCATCATGCCAGGGCTCATACCATTACCCATGTTCCCCATTGATCCTGGCTGAGCATAGGCTACAGCCAATCCAAGACCCATGACAGTAGCAACGCTAATTGCAATTTTGTTTACAGTTTTCATTTTTAATTTCCTATTCATTTAGTTAGTTACAGCAACAACTTGTGCCACTCTTACAAGAACCACTCTTAGCCTTTGCTTGAGGCGATGCATCAGAATTGATCTTTGCGGGATAACCATCCTCTTCTAATGCCGCAATAATCTCTTTTACGTGTTGCGAGACATTGCCTTCAACCTTGACTGCGCCAGAGGCAAGGTCTACTTCAACCTTTTCCACCCCAGCAATTGAATTAATGGCTTTTTCAACATGCTTTACGCAAGCACCACAAGTCATTCCACTTACAGTTAAATTGATTGTTTCCATACCAACCTCCTTTGTATGAATTGATTATTCGCTCAATCATCCAAAGGGCGTATGATTTAGATCATATGAATATCTATATTCCTGAACTGCTAAAGGAGCTCCTGCCCAAAGGACTATTGGGGCAATGTCATGCCCATCACTTTGAAAAAGGTGATTACCTTTTCCATCAGGGCAAAAAACCTGAATACATGTTCTTTATTGTTTCGGGCGAAGCTGTTCTTACGAGAATCAGTAGCCATGGGGAGCCAACAATCTTACAAAGATGTAAGGGTGGCTTTGTCAGTGAAGCCAGTTTGTTAGTAGATGCTTATCACTGTGATGCTATTGCGACTCACAATGGACAAGCGATCACGCTACCTATTAAATCTTTAAGAGAAGCACTCGCCGATAGCAAGTTCTCAATGAAATGGGTGCAGTTACTAAGCAAAGAGATCATGCGACTTCGAACACAATCTGAACGATTGGGACTCAAAGACATTCGCAGTAAATTAATTCATCTGATTGAGACTGAAGGCAAACAAGGCGTATTGACACTTCAGTCTGATTTCAAATCCATGGCTTCAGAGATCGGCGTTACGCATGAGGCGTTATATAGGGCTATCGCCACATTAGAAAAAGAAGGTCTACTAAAAAAACATCCTGATTCTTTGGAGTTGCTGAAGAAAAAATAATACTCACGAGGTAATGTCGTTTAAAACGACATCACCAACACCGACCATGGATTAGCGTCACTTAAATCGACACTTGACTGACGCAGGGATGTCAAATCCCCACTTCGTAAACTGTCCTTTTAAAGGACGCTTCTAGTCGAGGGGGAAGTTGGAAGACCTAGAGAAATGGTGCCAGACCGCGGCAGACACTAGAGATTCTATGAACCACTTCTCGTGTTTCGAGAATTCTTGGTGGCCCGGGGCGGAATCGAACCACCGACACAAGGATTTTCAATCCTCTGCTCTACCGACTGAGCTACCAGGCCAAGAGTTGGGATTATATAGGATCACTCGCTCTTGTTTTTGGTTACATCAATACCAAGCGCCTTTAGCTTGCGATAAAGATGGGTTCTTTCTAGGCCAGTGAACTCTGAAATCCTTGTCATACTGCCACCCGTAACTACCATTTGGTATTCAAAATATGCCTTTTCAAAGAGGTCGCGCGATTCGCGCAAGGGCAGCCCAAAGTAACTTTTTGCAATGCCACTAATGTACTCATCGGGGCTGCCGCTCTTTGGTAGTTCCAGTACATTAGGTTCTGCTATTGAGGCTTCGCTATCTAACTTCTTGATTGGCGCCCTCTCCAAAGCTTTACTAACAGTCTTTAAAAGCTTTTGTAGAGCAATCGGTTTTTCTAAGAAATTAAGGGCACCAATACGCGTTGCCTCAACGGCAGTATCAATCGTTGCGTGACCCGACATCATCACAACAGGCATAGTTAATAAGTTGTCACGAGCCCATTCCTTTAACAAAGTAATGCCATCGGTATCGGGCATCCAAATATCGAGGAGGACCAAATCTGGCTCCATTTGTTCGCGCACAGCCCGAGCCTGTGTTGCGCTCTCTGCTGGATAAACCGTATGCCCCTCTTCAGTCAAGATTTCATGGAGTAACTCACGAATCCCCATCTCATCATCAACCACCAAAATACTAGCCATACCTATGCAACCTCTTTAGCAAGATTTACAAACAAAATAGACACTTGGGCACCCAATATCTCATCGCCCTGCTTGCGATTATGGATCTCAATTTTTGCGCCATGATCATCAATAATTTTTTTCACTACTGCTAAACCGAGTCCTGTACCTTTAGCCTTTGAAGTGATATATGGCTCAAACGCTCTTGCCAATATCTTAGCCTGAAAACCAGGTCCACCATCGGTAATGGTCATTCGAACTGCAAACTGTTTTGGCTCAATATCGTTAATTGGTACCAACTCCGTTCTTATATCAATACGTTGGTCTGCGCGCCCCGCCTCAAGGCATGCATCCTGAGCGTTTTGCAAAAGGTTGTGGATTACCTGGCGCAGTTGCGTTGGGTCGCCCATGACGCGCGGGCAATTAGGGTCAAGGCTCATGGTGATTGCGCTGCCCTCGTATAAGCCCATAATTTCTCTAATTAGCTCATTTAAATCTAGGGCGGTCAAATTGGGTGTGGGTGTTTTTGCAAAATCTCTAAACTCATTAACCATTTGCTTCATGGCCTGCACCTGACCAATGATTGTTGTAGTGCTTCGCTCAACCATTTCTTGCTGCTCAGAGCTTAATTGGCCTTGTAATTTATGCTGCAGGCGCTCCGCCGAGAGCTGAATGGGGGTTAAGGGATTTTTAATCTCATGTGCGAGTCGTCTTGCTACCTCACTCCATGCAATAGAGCGTTGTGCTGCAATTACATCACTAATATCGTCAAACACAATCATCTTAAGATCGGATGACAGCTGGGTCCCCCTTACAAACAACGTTACGCCTAGATCATTCTCATATTCATTAACGGGATTAATCTGTATTTGCTTTTGCCATACAGACAATCTCTCATTTAGATTGTCTGATGCAGGAGTAATCAAGTTTTGCGTTGCAAATCCCTCGCGTATCGCTCTCTCGAACTCAGTAAGTTCTGGAGCGCTTCCCAATGGTTTTCCGGTAAGGGGAAGCAAATCAATTGCAAGAATTTTTGCTGCGCCAGGATTGCTTGAGGCCAAATTAAACTGGTTATCAAAAATACACACTCCAGCAGTCAGGTTACCCAACACAGTTTCCAAAAAGGACTTGGATTCTTGCAAGGATGTTCGTGCATCGGAGAGCTGCCTAGTCATGACATTAAACTGGCGCGTTAGCATACCAAGCTCATCGCCCGTATCCAGCTCGGGCTTAGGCGATAGGTCGCCCTGAGCAACTGCTTGTGTTCCCCGCAAAAGCATTAACAAAGGTTGTGCTAATTGCCGACCCAACAATAAAGCAAGTGTTACCGCTACAAATAAGGCAAAAAAGAGTGTGAGGGTAAGGGTGCCGATATACATTTTGCGCAGACCAATACGCCCTAGAGCTTTCTCCTGATACTCGCTATAGGCCGACTCTACGGCAAAAATATTTTTGGCTAAGGGCTCTGGAATGAAGCGTACTAACTGTAAAAAATACTTATCTTCTATATTTTTACTTGGGCCAGATTTGCTTGGTATCGCTTTTTGTCGAATGATTGGCACAATCGCCCTAACGCGGTAACCATGTTGCCCTTTTTCCATTTGAATCTCATCTAAAAAGGTAACGCCATTCTTTTTAAATGCTTCTGCAATCACATCGGCACTTGGTGCAGGAAAATAGTTTTTAGCCCTAGACTCTGTACTCAAGATCAAGGTGCGCTGCATATTAAAAAGGCTGACCTCTTGGATACCAAATTGATTGCGGATCTTCATGACCATGCCCCCAACCTGCTCAGAGGTGGTTCCCGGAGGAACCTGCACAATTTGCTCAGCAATAAACTTGCCCTCGGCCAAGATCTCTTCTTGGGCAATGCGGAGGGTAACGCGGCCCAGCTCCAAGCCTGAATTAAGCGCTGATTCAACTTTCACATCAAACCAGGTCTCGATACTTTTTGAAACGAACTGCCAGGATACCCCGTACAAAATAAGCCCGGGCACAACCCCAACCAATGCAAAAATCATGGCCAGTTTGGCAATCAGGCGGGTTCCAAAGCGGCCCTTGCGCCAACGAATACTAATCACCACGATAAGTATGATGATGGTCAGCAACAGCAATATGCCAACAACAATATTGGCAGCATATAGCCAGATAAAGTAACTATCGAAGAACTCGGTATTAGAGGTTGCGGTCGAGAGCAATAACAATAAAATCAGCGCAATAAGTCCTGCAAGCAAGGTAAGAACGGGCAGAGCCCTGCGCTTTATTAGCTCCTTGCTGGTGAGCGCTGCAATGACACCCATTTATTTGCGCCCCACCACATTCATCATTGAGGCATTAAATGGAAAACGTAACCATTCCCCAGAAAGGGCCCAGTCTTTACTATTGAGAGCATCTACCTGAAACGGCTTAGGAAGTTTTCCTAAATCCAAAATCATGCGAATTGATGCTTCGTAATTTTTATCTGGGCTAATAAGCGCAGACTCGATAACATTCCAACCGCCGACTGTTCCAGCCACTCTCAAGGCCTCCGGCAAAGAACCCGCATTAAAAGTAAAGCCTCCTGCAGTGACTCGATATTGATTAATTAATGGTTGATGCGATAGGCGGACCTGACGCTGTATGCTCACAGCTTTTTCATCAAACCAATACCAACGACTTCGGGTGAGCTCAAACTCCGTTAGAAAATGCAGGGTCACCCCCTTCTTCAGAGCATTCTCCAGTCCTGCGGGCAGTTCAATTGAAAAATTCGCGTTGACTAACCAGCCCGAATCAACCCGCTCAAGTTCAGCTTGCTTAACCTTGATTGCCTGAGAATGAGCAAGCTGAGCTATACACATGCCCAGTATGCAAATGAGGCTCAAAACAGTTTTGCGCAAAAAACCCATCATTCTTTACTTTTCATTAGCAAGCCATAAAAAAATCCGTCATGATTTTCGTCGGGAAGTAATTGCCCCGGGGCATCTAATCGTAAAGCATTCGGGTGCTGACTTACAAACCAGGCCATTTGCTCCTCACCCTCTTGCGGAAAAATAGAGCAGGTGACATACAGAAGAAGCCCTCCTGGTTTTAGCTTCTGCCAAGCACTCTTTAAAAGCGTTTGCTGGGTTTTAACAAGATTGGGGACATCATCTTGGCGACGAAGAAAGACAATGTCAGGGTGACGTCTCACAATCCCGGAAGCCGAGCATGGTACATCTAGTAGGATTTTGTCAAAAAGAAGTCCGTCCCACCAATCCCGTTTCTCTGCACTGCCCTGCATCACCTTAATGTTGGCTCTTGGTAACTCAAGGCGCTCAATATTACTGCTCACTTTTTTTAAGCGCTCACCATCAATCTCTAAAGCAGTTAAATGGTATTCATTCGCTTGAATGTACTCCGCTAAATGTGCCGTTTTGCCTCCCGGAGCTGCGCACGCATCCAGAATGCGCTCGCCCCTTTGAGGATTGAGAAGAATGGCTGCAAGCTGAGCCCCCGCATCCTGAACAGAAACTAAGCCATCTTCAAATCCAGGAATTTGCGAAACCGGGATTGGGTCGACGATAGCGATTGCGGTGTTTACTGGCATGTTGCCGATCTGCTCAATAACTCTATAGGCGATTTTTTTTGAATCTAATAAAGCGCGATAGCTGCTCGGTGTAATTTTTTTAATGTTGATCCTGAGAACTAACGGTGGTCTTTGTTGTTGGTTGGCACAAATGATTTGCAACTCATTGGGGTAAGCACCCTGTAATTGTTTAATCCACCATTTTGGGTAAGCAATACCAATGGTCTGATCATCAAGTTCTTTATCTTGAAGCCCACTAACTTTTCGCAAGACTGCGTTAATTAGGCCGCTCGCGTGTTTTGTCTTGGCTGTCATTGTTGCAGCCTTGACTGCTTCATTCACAATCGTATGAATTGGATACCGATTTTGATTTTCTCCACGGCTCTGATTAATGATCAGAGTAATGGCAACACTTAAAAGTAAATCAACCTCTTTGCTGGGCTTTTTAGGAATCAGTTGATTAATGAGTTGCTGAGCAGGGGCCCAAGTTCGCAAAGCTGCGAATGTAAGGCTTTGAATCGCAGGTCGTGATTTTGGCTCGAGCGTATCAAGCGCCTGACTTAATGAACGCCCCTCATAAATAATCTGTCCTATTAAATCGGCTGACCCAAGAAGAGACTGGGCAAGCGATGCGCCCAGTGCTGATACATGGCCCTCTGTTGCGCCTTTATGCAGGATATGTTCCCGTTCGAGCCATCTCCATTAGTCGAGAAACGCGGTCCTCTGTTGCCGGATGGGTGGAGAAAAGCTGAGAAAGTCCCGAGGCTGTAAGCGGGTTCATAATCATCATTTGCGCTGTTTCTGGGTGATGCTCAACAGCATCAAATGGAATGCCGCTGGCATAACGATGAATCTTCTCAAGGGCAGAAGCAAGCGCCTCAGGGTCTTGTGCAATTTCTGCTCCACCGCGATCAGCCTCATACTCCCGAGCACGTGAGATGCTCATCTGAATTAAGCCTGCTGCCATCGGCGCCAGGATAGCAACCAAGATTCCAGCAATTGGGCTTCCAGATCGGCCATCTGAATTGCGGTTACCAAACAACATTGCCATATTTGCAATTGCTGATATTGCGCCAGCCATCGTTGCAGCAATCGTTGAGATCAAAATGTCGCGATGCTTAACATGTGCCAACTCGTGCGCCATCACACCGCGTAACTCACGGTTCGATAGGATTCGCAAGATGCCGGTGGTGGCAGCTACCGCAGCATGCTCAGGATTGCGGCCCGTGGCAAATGCATTTGGTGAATCTTCATTAATTAAATACACCTTGGGCATCGGTAGGTCTGCCTTTGCCGCCAACTCCTTCACCAAGCCATAAAACTGTGGGGCAGAATTTTCATCTACCTCTTGGGCATTGGTCATTCGCAACACCATCTTGTCTGAAAACCAATAGCTGAAGAAATTCATGGCGAGCGCAAACAGCAGGGCCAAGACCATGCCTTGCTGACCCCCAAACATGCCACCAATCACGATAAATAAAGCTGTGATTGCCGCCATCAAAATAGCAGTCTTCACTAGATTGAACATACAACCTCCTCTCAATCACCGCAGACAGATCAATTCTGTCTGCCTTGTCTTTTCCTAATCTTCTATCTTATGGGATGCGCCAGAAAACTGCTTATCCTGGGCTGAAGGGTTCGCTAAAAACCATACTCGTGCTGATATCTTTTTGCCACCTGCTTTTTGAACTTCCAATACCTCAAGGCATTGATCCCGGCACTGAACCAAAATACCGTCGGCGCTCTCGCCAATAATATCGCCCGGAGAGCGCTCTATTACTAAAGAACCAGAATCGATAGACGGTATGCGTGCCTTCCAAATCTTGATAGGTTCGCCCTGGAGCTGAGTGGTGGCGCCTGGGAAGGGATTAAATGCGCGTACCTTTCGATCAATCTCTAATGCGGTTCTGTGCCAATCAATTGCGGCCTCAGACTTAAGGATCTTATTAGCATAGGTAATGCCGTCTCTATTCTGAGGTTGAAGCTCGTGCTCACAGCCCGATTCAATTTTATTTAATGCCCGCACAATGAGATCGGCGCCCAAATGTGCCAAGCGGTCGTGAAGGGATCGACTCGTATCATCTGACTTAATATCTACCTCTTCACTAATTAAAACGGGGCCAGTATCAAGACCGGCGTCCATTTTCATGATTGCTACGCCTGTTTTGATATCGCCCGCCTCAATGGCGCGTTGAATCGGCGCCGCGCCTCGCCAACGGGGCAGCAAAGAAGCATGAATATTAAAACAGCCGAGTCGCCCATTGCGTTCAGCCATTTCCAAAAATGGCTGGGGAAGAATTAGGCCGTATGCGACAACCACAGTTACATCAAACTGCAATTGATCAAGCTGGGCAAGTGCCGTCCTTGCATCCAACTGTTTAGCAGGGTCACTTGAAGTAATGTTTAAACTCAAAGGCTGCAGCACCGGAATATTTTTTTCTTGGGCAAGCACCTTCACTGGGCTTGCTTGTATTTGCATCCCGCGCCCCGCAGGCCGATCTGGCTGAGTCAGCACGCCAACCACTTCGTGTCCTGAATGAATAATGGCGAGCAAGGCCTGCGCAGCAAACTCCGGGGTCCCGGCAAAGATTACTTTCATTGATTACAGCCCTCGCCTAGCGAAGCCCAAGCAACTCTTTTGCGCGCTTTTTGAGTTTTAATGAAATGCGGCTCCGTTTTAATGGGGATAAATACTCAACAAAAACTTTGCCCTGTAAGTGGTCCATCTCGTGTTGCAAACATACCGCCAAGAGTCCATCGGCTTCTAATTCAAACGAATTGCCCTCTCGATCAAGCGCCTTGATCTTAAGTCGCTCTGGACGCTCTACCTCGTCGAAGAAATCAGGCACTGAAAGACAGCCCTCACGCCACGCTTTTTTTTCTGGGCTTGCCCACACCAGTTCAGGGTTAATAAAAACCATTAGCTGATCCCTCTCCTCAGAGGTATCAATCACAATGATGCGCTCGTGAACATCAACCTGTGTTGCGGCTAAACCAATACCGGGAGCCTCATACATTGTCTGCGCCATATCATCAACAAGTTGCTGAATGCGTGCATCGACAGCCAATACAGGTTTAGCAACCTTATGAAGTCGGGGATCGGGGTAATGAAGGATCGGTAAGACGGCCATAAGCTAATTATCTTACAAACAAATCCGATGGGTCTTATTGGCAACAATGCCTGCTTTAGTAAAAATGATCTGATGTGTACCCCGATCATCCCCAACCAGACTTGTGCGCCATCGATTCATTACATTACCCAACATTCAGCAGACTATCCAAAACGCCTATTTGATCTCAGCGATCCGCCCCAAAAACTTTTCTATGTTGGCAACATTCGCCTACTTCAAGAACCCATGTTGGCCATTGTTGGGGCCCGTAAGGCATCGCGTGCCGGGCTGTTATATGCACAACACTTTGCGGCTAAGCTTGGGCTTGCGGGTTATCACGTCATTTCTGGGCTCGCCTATGGTGTTGATGGCGCAGCCCATGAGGGAATTCTGGGTCTCGAAGGCCAAAGCCAAACAATTGCTGTTTGTGGGAATGGCCTAGACAGCGTTTATCCACCCGAGCACAGGGGGCTTGCAAAGCAAATTGCAAAAGCAGGCCTATTAATTTCGGAGCACCCGCCTGGAGCGGGGCCCAAAAGTTTTCACTTTCCGAGGCGCAACCGCATTATTGCGGCCCTAGGTCTTGGCACGATTGTCATTGAGGCGGGACAAAAATCTGGCTCTTTAATTACCGCCTATATAGCGGCCCATTTGGGTCGCGAGGTCTTCGTTGTGCCGGGTCCAATATCTTCACCGCTTTATGAGGGGTCTCATCGACTAATCCAAGAAGGGGCGAAGCTGGTTGGTCGGGTTGAAGATGTGCTTGGCGAACTTCCAAATCGCGGTATTCATTAAAAAGCTTGGGCCAATTAAGGTTGTACTTTATATAAGCTATTGATTTATATAACAAAAAATGTGTTTTTCCACTACTGCAATATGCCTTGGTTTGACTTTAATTCGCACTTTGGACTAATAATAAAAAAGGAGTAATTCTGGCTTTCTTTGAAAAAACGTTTAAATTAGGCTTCCTTTTGACCCAAAAATGGGCAGGATCCACTATTTATTGATAGGCAACTGTGGCAACAAAAAAGACGACTAAAGCTAGCGCACCTGCGGGGCAACCCAAGGCGCTCATCATTGCCGAAAAGCCCTCGGTAGCCAACGACATTGCAAAAGCGCTCGGCGGGTTTACCAAGCACGATGAGTATTTTGAAAACGATGCCTTTGTAATTTCATCTGCGGTGGGACATTTGCTTGAGATTGCGGCCCCCGATGAATATGAAGTCAAGCGTGGCAAATGGTCCTTTACCAATTTGCCAGTCATACCCCCGCATTTTGACCTTAGACCTATCGCCAAAACAGAATCTCGCCTGAAAGTTCTCCAAAAACTAATCAAACGCAAAGATATCAATCGCCTAATTAATGCCTGCGACGCCGGACGCGAAGGCGAATTAATTTTCCGCCTAATTGCCCAGCACGCCAAAGCTCCTCAGACTATTGAACGACTCTGGCTTCAGTCGATGACCCCAGCAGCAATTCGTGAAGGCTTTGCTAAGCTTCGCTCTGATACCGAGTTGCTGCCACTTGCCGACGCGGCACGTTGCCGCTCTGAGGCTGATTGGCTGGTTGGTATTAATGGCACACGAGCAATGACAGCCTTTAATAGTAAAGGCGGCGGCTTCTTTCTAACTACCGTTGGCCGCGTACAAACACCGACTCTCTCCATCGTTGTTCAGCGTGAAGAACAAATTCGTAAATTTGTCCCCAAAGATTATTGGGAGGTTCGTGCTGAGTTTATTGCCGCCGCTGGAGTATATGAAGGTAAATGGTTTAGCCCTGGCTTTAAAAAAGATCCCTCAGATCCCGATGCCCGAGAGAATCGTCTTTGGAGCGAGGCGGCAGCGAAAAGCATTGTGGCTGCCTGTCGCAACAAAAAGGGGATTGTCAGCGAAGAATCCAAACCTGCAAGCCAACTCGCGCCGCAGCTATTTGATCTAACCAGCTTGCAGCGTGAAGCAAATGCCCGTTTTGGTTTTTCTGCCAAGAACACTTTGGGCTTAGCGCAAGCGCTATATGAGCGCCACAAAGTTTTAACGTATCCACGAACCGATGCCAGGGCGCTTCCAGAAGATTACTTAGATACTGTTCACACTACGATTGAAAATCTAGCTGAGCATTCGCCCGAATACAAGCCCTTTGCCAACAGCATCCTCAAAGGCGATGGAAAAAAATCTTGGATTAAACCCAATAAGCGTATTTTTGATAACAGCAAAATATCCGATCACTTTGCGATTATTCCAACACTAGAGGCGCCCAAAAGCCTAAGTGAGCCAGAGCAAAAGTTATACGATCTGGTAGTTCGGCGCTTTTTGGCAGTGTTTTTCCCTGCCGCCGAATATCGGGTAACAACGCGCATTACTGAGGTGTCTGGTCATCACTTCAAAACAGAAGGGCGCGTATTGGTTGAGCCAGGTTGGTTAAGCGTATATGGCAAAGCAAGCCAAGCAGACGATGAACTCGTGCCAGTACAAAAAAATGAGTCCGTTCAAAATGAAATGATTGAGCTAATCGCTCTTAAAACAAAGCCCCCGGCGAGATATACCGAAGCGACCCTTCTTTCAGCGATGGAAAGTGCTGGTAAGTGGGTTGATGATGATGACATGCGGGAGGCGATGGCTGAAAAGGGCCTAGGAACCCCAGCTACTCGTGCCGCCATTATTGAAGGTCTGTTGGCCGAAAAATATATGGTGCGCGAAGCACGCGAACTAATACCAACGGCAAAAGCGTTTCAGTTAATGACTTTACTACGCGGCTTGGATGTAGCCGAGCTGACCCAGCCAGATCTCACTGGGACATGGGAACATAAGTTAGCGCTGATTGAGCAGGGTAGGCTTGATCGCAATACCTTCATGCAAGAAATTGCTCAAATGACACAACGCATCGTCAAGCGTGCCAAAGAATTTAACAGCGACACCATCCCTGGCGACTACGTTACCCTAAAAACCCCATGCCCCCATTGTGGCAAAGCAGTAAAAGAAAATTACCGGCGCTTTGCTTGTGAGTCCTGTGGATTCACGATTAGCAAAACGCCCGGTGGCAGAGCTTTTGAATATGAAGAGGCAGAGTCGCTGCTTAAAGACAAAACTATTGGGCCCTTACAGGGCTTCCGCAGCAAAATGGGACGACCGTTTGCCGCGATTATTAAATTGGTTGATAGTCCGGAAGATGATGCCGACTATCCCAATGCGGGCTTTAAGCTTGAGTTTGACTTCGGAAATACACAAGACGACGATGTCGAGGTGATTGACTTTGCTGGTAGAGAGGCGTTGGGAGCGTGCCCCAAATGCTCTGGTGCCGTTTATGAAGACGGCATGCGCTATGTGTGTGAACACAATACCGGACCAAGCAAAACATGTGATTTTAAAACTGGCAAAGTGGTGCTTCAGCAAGAAATTTCTGGCGAACAAATTAAGAAGTTGCTGAAGGATGGAAAGACCGATCTTTTAACAAACTTCAAATCCAATCGTACGGGCCGTGGATTTAAAGCTTATCTTGCCTTAGGTGTTGGTGGAAAAATTGGTTTTGAATTTGAAGCCAAGGCGCCCGCTAAAAAACGGGCTGGGGACAAAGAGGAGAGCAAATCTGAGTCTAAGCCAAAACGCGCCAGCCGATCCAAAGCAAAAGCGGAAGAGTGAGATAGCGCGGGGATTGCATACGAGGCTAGGGTGGCCCATAACAGCCCCCTTGATCCCAACGCGCTCACCACATATACATTATCTAAAGTTGGTAAACCACCAATTAGCGGTAAGCGATCTTTTGTGACACAGCGGATGCCCACAAATCGATCAAATGTTTTAAGCGAACTAAAGTCTGGCTCTATGGGTGCAAGCATTCCTTTCGCCAACCCTAAATTATGTTGATCGCTTTGCGACCGCGGCAGCAATGAATCGTCATGCTCATCATAGCTTGAGCCCACAAGCCAATGATAGTTTTTGCGAACTGAATCATAACGTGGCGGCAGGCAGTACCCCTCCCCTGAAACGATAGTTTTTGGTAAGCGGGCCAAGAGACCCGACTCTTTTGTAAACTCAAAAACATTAAGTTGGCCGCGCACCGGCTTCAAAAACAGTTTGATATCAAATGGCTCTACAAGAGTTTGGGCGCCAAACGCATTAGCCAAAACAATTGTTTGTGCTTTGGCCAATTGATTATTGTCGTCATCGAAAGCCAACCAGTTGCCGCTTGCCTTTTCAATCCGAGCTACCTTGGTAGACCATATAGTATGAACAGAATAATTACCAAGAACCAGGTGTTGGCATAATTTTCCGAGGTTCATCGAGCCCGCAGTTCGAAACCAAACCCCCGGGCGATTAACACCAAATCGTTGCTTGGCCTGCTCAAGGGAGACAAGCTCGGCTATATCGGCACCAATGCCTAGGTGGTGTAGTTTTTCAGAAAGGGCGGCCGCATCAAAACTTACATGTTCCTTGCTTTGCAAAAAGACGCCGCGTGATTCCCAATGCTCTTGCCAGTCATTTGCGGCCAACCGAAATGCAGCTAATGCGATCTTATGTAATTTGCTTGCGGTGCGGCCCAGGGCTGGATGCGTAATAGCGCCTGCATGCGCAGATGTACACCTCCCCGGGCCATCCTGTTCATCGATCAGGCAAACGTGCAAACCGAGTTGACTATATTGATTAGCGAGTGCGGTGCCGGCAACGCCGGCCCCCACAATTAATACATCAAACTGTGTTTGAAGCAAGCCGACTATGAACTAAAGCGCTGTTGTAACCTAGCCCTTGTTTCTATCAACTCCTTGGGCAAACGATGTGCCAGCTTGTCAAAGAGCTCTTGATGTAAATCGAGCTCGGCCTTCCAGTCATCAGCATGGACGGCTATCGACTTATTAAACTGCTCGGCCGATAAGGTTAAGCCGCTCCAATTTAAATCAGGATGGCTTGGTGAGAGGCCAATCGGGGTCTCTTTGGCGCCAGCCTTGCTTTCTGCCCTTCCCAGGATCCAAGAGAGAACGCGCATATTTTCCCCAAAGCCTGGCCAGATAAATTTACCGTTCTCGTCTTTGCGAAACCAATTCACTAAATAAATTTTGGGCATGTTGGCGCCCTCAGCCTCAAGCTTTTTACCAATATTTAACCAGTGCTGAAAATAGTCACTCATGTTGTATCCAGCAAAGGCAATCATAGCGAAGGGGTCGCGGCGCACAACACCAACCTTGCCGGTGATAGCAGCGGTGGTTTCCGATCCCATTGTGGCAGCCATGTAAACGCCCTCCACCCAGTTGCGCGCCTCTGTTACCAAAGGTACCGTGCTTGAGCGTCGCCCACCAAAGATAAATGCATCAAGTGGAACGCCCTCAGGGTTGTCCCAATTAGGATCAACCGCAGGGTTATTGGTGGCGGCCATTGTAAAGCGCGCATTGGGATGTGCGGCTAAACGGCCCGCCTTCCCATCCTCGGGCGTCCAATCTTTTCCTTGCCAATCAACTAAATGACTGGGTGGGGTATCGGTTAAGCCCTCCCACCAAACATCACCATCATCAGTCAAAGCAACATTGGTGAAAATCACGTCTTGATTTAAGGAGTCGACACAATTTGCATTTGTGGCTCGATTGGTTCCGGGAGCAACGCCGAAATATCCGGACTCCGGATTAATTGCATACAAGCGGGTTTGGCCAGTAACTGGATCTTTACGAGGCTTAATCCAAGCGATGTCATCACCAATCGTGGTGACCTTCCAACCTTCAAAGCCTTTGGGTGGAATCATCATTGAAAAATTGGTTTTGCCGCACGCCGAAGGGAATGCAGCAGCAACGTGGTATTTTTTTCCTTCCGGGGAGGTAACCCCCAAAATTAACATGTGCTCCGCAAGCCAACCCTGTTCGCGACCCATGGTTGAGGCAATGCGCAAAGCGAAGCATTTTTTTCCAAGCAAAGCGTTGCCGCCATAACCAGAACCAAACGACCAAATCTCTCTAGTCTCCGGATAATGAACAATGTACTTAGTGGGATTGTTTGGCCACACCACGTCTTTCTCTCCAGCAGATAGCGGCTTGCCTACTGAATGAACACAATGCACAAACTCACCGTCGGCGCCCAAAAGCTCAACGACTCCCTTGCCCATGCGCGTCATAATGCGCATATTGATTGCCACATAAGGGCTGTCGGATAACTCAACGCCGATGTGGGCGATCGGCGAACCAAGCGGTCCCATTGAAAAGGGCACAACATACATTGTGCGACCACGCATGCAGCCCTCAAACAAGGGGGTTAATGTTGCGCGCATTTCATTGGGATCGACCCAGTTATTGGTTGGGCCCGCATCATCTTTGTTTTTGGAGCAAATGAATGTGCGATCCTCTACTCGAGCCACATCCATCGGGTCTGAGATCGCCAAATATGAATTTTTTCTTTTTGCTGGATTTAATTTTTTTAGGCTGCCCGCCCTGACCAAAAGTTCACAAAGGGCATCGTATTCCGCTTCAGAGCCGTCGCACCAGTGAATCTGATCAGGCTGAGTTAGTGAGGCAACTTCTTCAACCCATTGAATCAGTTTGGTGTTTTTTACGTAACTTGGTGCATTAATTTGAACTGTGCTTGGACTGGCTGGTTTATTCATAAGGCCCTCGAATGTAAACCCTTAATTATTAAAGATAATATATTTTGTAAGTAATTTGAATGTGATGATTTTAACATTTATGTCACTCTAAATTGACGCATCACTTACCGATACAGAACTCACTAAAGATCTTTCCAAGCAACTCATCGGGCAATAATTTTCCGGTAATTAACCCTAGCTCATCTTGTGCAAAACGCAACTCCTCTGCAAACAACTCCAACCGTTGGTTACCACTAAAGCCGTGTATTTGGGCCTTTAACAAATGGTCTTTGGCTTTATGAATGGCGACAAGATGGCGGTCGCGAGCAGTAAATGCGCCGGCCGCCAAATTGCTTTGCCAGCCAGCCAAACTTAGTATTCGTTCTTTTAGTTGATCCAACCCGACGCCCGTCTTAGCCGAAATAAAAACAGGGTCGTGTTGGGCTGCACTTTCGATTGGGCTTATTTTCGTGGCGTCCAATAAATC
This sequence comes from Burkholderiaceae bacterium, assembly GCA_027486235.1. Taxonomy (GTDB): domain Bacteria; phylum Pseudomonadota; class Gammaproteobacteria; order Burkholderiales; family Burkholderiaceae; genus Polynucleobacter; species Polynucleobacter hoetzingerianus. Next base: position 4,588 of record JAIXPN010000040.1, on the reverse strand, counting down.
TAATTTATTAAAAACATAAACAATATGGGCTCTCTTATCTGCGCACTCTTTTACCTTTTGTTCAAGCTCGAGGTCTTCATGATTTTGGCTCTGGGAGAGATCGCGCATGAAAATAATGATGTCTGCATTAGCGATTTCATCCCAGGTTCGCTCAATGCCAATTTGCTCAACCACATCACTTGACTCTCTTAGCCCGGCGGTGTCTGTTAAGTGAATTGGCACGCCTTCTAAAGAAATGGTCTCTTGGATCCGATCACGAGTTGTGCCAGCAATGGGGGTAACAATTGCCCTTTCCTCACCGAGCAAACAATTTAACAATGAACTTTTTCCAACGTTGGGTGCGCCCACCAATGCAAGCCGAAGCCCATCTCGCAGAATTTTTCCTTGCTCCGTTTTTTCTACAAGCGCATCAAGATCCCGAAGAATTGTGCTTAGCTGCTCCCTCGCTTTTGATGCTTCCAAAAATTCGATTTCTTCTTCTGGGAAATCAAGTGTGGACTCAACCAAAATACGCAATTGGGTGATTTGCTCAATAAGAAAATTTACTCGCTCTGAAAACTGTCCTTGCAAGGAGCGGGCGGCGCCACGAATGGCGGCATCGCTCTGTGCACCAATTAAATCTGCGATAGCTTCAGCCTGGGCTAGGTCAATTTTTCCATTTAAGTAGGCCCTTAAAGAGAACTCGCCGGGGCCTGCCAACTCAAGCCCCCACTCCTCACCCAACTCGAGGGCCCTATTGAGGACCATTTGAGTTAAGCGCGCGCCACCATGGCAATGCAGCTCTATGACATCCTCTCCGGTAAATGAGGCGGGAGACTGAAAATAAATGAGCAATAGCTCATCGATATGAGAGCCCTGCGAATCTTTTAAAACCGTATGGTGTGCATATCGTGGATTGGGGGTCTTGCCAAGGATCTTTTGCGCCAGGCCAGATAGCGACTCGCCGGAGAGCCTAACGATGCCTACGCCACCCGCTCCCGGCGGGGTGGCGATTGCCGCAATGGGATTCTTTCTCATCGCAATCCCATCAATTAATTACTATCTATTTGTACTGCGCTTTGCAAACATTTGGTTAATTTGCCATTGCTGTGCAATCGACAAAATATTATTCACAACCCAATAAAGCACCAAGCCTGCGGGGAAAAAGAAAAACATCACCGAGAAAACAATAGGCATCCACATCATAATTTTTGCCTGAAGTGGATCAGGAGGGGTTGGATTTAGCTTGGTTTGCACAAACATCGATACCGCCATAATGACTGGCAAAATAAAGTACGGGTCCGGAACCGAGAGGTCTTTAATCCAAAGAATCCATGGTGCATTGCGCATTTCTACAGAAGATAGCAACACCCAATACAAAGCAATAAAGACTGGGATCTGAACAACCACTGGCAAACAACCGCCCAGTGGATTTATTTTTTCTTGCTTGTATAGGTCCATCATTGCGCGATTTAACTTTTGGGGGTCGCCCTTAAATTGTTCGCGCAAATTCATAAGGCGTGGCTGAACCTCTTTCATGCGCGCCATTGATTTATAGCTTGCGGCCGAAAGTGGGAAAAATATGAGCTTAATGAGAACGGTGAGCAGGACAATAGCCCAACCCCAGTTCGCAACGTACGAATAAATTTGCTCCAACAACCAGAAAATAGGTTTTGCAATAACAGTTAAGTAGCCGTAGTCTTTTATTAAATCAAAGCCGGGGGCAATGGTTTCTAAAAGAGTTTCTTCTTGGGGGCCAATAAATAATCGGGTTTTTTCAACATGGCTTATACCTGCCGACAAAGGAGGCACTGGTGTTTGCAAACCAATACGAAACAGATTCTGCTCAACTTTACCGACGTATACATCACGAGCCGTTTTATCGCTTGGCAACCATGCACTTGCAAAATAGTGTTGCACCATTGCAATCCAGCCAGGTTCACCAGCCGGAATTTGCTTGGGAATATTTGCTTTGCCTTTCTCGATATCAGAAAAATCGATCTTAGTAAATTTCTCCTTATCGGTATAAAGCGCGGGGCCTGTGAATGTGCTATAAAACTCGCTGTCACTAACGGCGGTGCCGTCTCTAACAAGCTCACTATATAAAACCAATTGGTTTGCGGCTCCCTGGTTTCCTATTTGTGAAACGCGATGCTCTACCTCCACCACATAACTGGCGTCGCTTAGAAAATATGTTTTCTCAAGACGAACGCCACCCTTCTCGCTGACATACGTAATGAAGTTTTTATTCTCAACCCGACCGCTTTTGCTCATTACAAAGGGTACGGTATGGTTTGGTAAATCACTACTGGCGGCGGAGATTAGTCCTGAACGAGCGAAGTATTGGTTTTGGGGAGTAATTTGCAAAAGCGTGACGGGCTTTTTGTCTGCAGTTAATTGTTTTAGAAGCTTCGCGTTAATTACGCTGGCGCCAGTGCTACTAATTTCAAGCTCAAGCACGTCGTTTTTGATGGTGTGCTTCTCGCCAGTCGTTAAACCAATCAGGTTTGTGGTGGGCGCTTGCTGTGGTTTTGGCAGGCTTGCCTGTTTTGGTAAATCACTCCCGGTTGGTGTTGAGGCTGGCGCAGCAGCAGCTGGGCCAGCTGTGGCGGATGCGCTCGACTGTGTGTCTTTGGGATCGGGAGCCACTGAAACGCTAGGGGTTAGCGGGGTTGGTCCAAAGAGAGCCTGGCGCCCATCATAAATCAACCAATTGTTATAGAGCATCAAGCCCGAAATGGTTAATACCGCCCAAAGTAGTGTTCGTTTGATATCCATTTTTAGTTGCTTGTCTTAATAAATGATTGATGACTGGTTTCTTTTGTAGCCGGATCGTATCCGCCCGCACACCAAGGGTTGCAGCGCAAAATTCGCCAGCTGATTTTAACGAGACTTCGGGTGGTGCCGTATGTTTTTAAACATTGGCAGGCGTATTCAGAGCAGCTCGGCACAAATTTACACTGGCTTCCAAAAAACGGTCCCAGGGTAAGCTGATATGCTCGTACAAAAGCAGAAAGAAATCTGTTCAAAAGGGGCACTATGCAAGCTCCATCAGCTTTGCTCTTAGCAAAACCCGCTCATTCTCTCGCAGCCTCGCACGTGTTTTTTTTCCTACAGCTTGGCGCAGCTTGATAACGCAATCGGCGGAGGCAAAAGAACCAACACCAGCAATCTCTCTTGCCATGCGCTTAATTTTATTGCGATCAACAGCTCTTTTTACGAGTCTCTTGGGCACAGCCAAGCCCAGGTCTGGTCTTTTTGTGCCCAATGCTTCATCTAAATAGATCGCCCAGTTGCTATTCGCTCGCGGGGTCTTTTTTAAAAGCTCTGAGATTTTGCTTGACTTCAACGCATTAAACAGCGAGACGCTTGCGTCCCTTGGAGCGGCGAGCATTCAATACTGCGCGGCCACCACGGGTTTTCATTCTGACCCGAAAGCCATGAGTTCTTTTGCGACGAGTTACGGAAGGTTGATATGTTCTTTTCATGATTGATCCTAAGAAAACCCTCTATTTTCTCTATTTGTTCCACTAGCGTCAACTTTATATAAGGGTTTTGCCTATTTAAATAGTAAATTTCTTAATATTTTTATAAGTCATTGATTAATATCTGTTTTTTCAAATTCTGCACAACTTATCCACATCTTATTCACTTTTGACCGCCTTGTGGATAACTTTTGCAAATCGCTACAATCGAATCCTAAATTTATATATGAGCAAACCCGAAACCACCCCCCTATTGGCACAATTAAATCCGCTTGGATTTTGGGATTTAGCGTTGCAGACCCTAGCCAAAGAGCTGTCACCACAACAGTTTAAAACATGGATTCAACCACTTAAAATCAAGGGTTACGAAGAAAGTGAGCGCTTGCTTTTAATTGGTGCTCCCAACCCCTTTAAGCTTGATTGGATTAGACGAACCTTTTCGTCTCGCCTGCATGAAATTGCTGCTGAATATTTTGGCTATCCTGTTAATCTACAGTTCACCCTGGGGGCCGATGCCCTCCGCAACGCGGGGTTAAGCCCGCCCGCCCCCAAACCCGAGGCTGAGCGGGCTTTGCCAAACACCACCAACGAGCCCCCGTCATTGTTAGGCTTAGTTGAGAGCGCCCCCGAAGTATTTATGGAGGCAACTGACGACGCCAAAAACCCAGCGGAGCGGGAACAAGCAAAACTAAACCCGGCCCTAACGTTTGAGAGTTTTGTAACCGGGAAGGCCAACCAACTTGCCCGGGCGGCATCAATTCAGGTGGCTCACAATCCTGGTGCTTCCTATAACCCAATGTTTTTGTATGGGGGTGTTGGCTTAGGAAAAACACACCTAATTCACGCTATTGGCAATCACCTGCTTAAAGAAAAGCCAAACGCTCGAATTCGTTATATACATGCCGAACAATATGTCTCAGACGTGGTTCGAGCCTATCAACAAAAGGCTTTCGATCGATTTAAACGGTACTATCACTCCCTTGATTTGCTTTTAATTGATGACATTCAATTCTTTGGGGGGAAATCAAGAACACAGGAGGAGTTCTTCTACGCCTTTGAGGCCCTGATTAGCAATGGCGCCCAAGTCATCATCACCAGCGACACCTACCCAAAAGAGATGGAGG